>JANLUW010000253.1:0-6893 GCA_031363645.1 Rhizobacter sp.
TAAACCGTCACCGACACTTGGCCCATATTGGTCCGGCCAGGATCGTCCTGGGACTGCGCGAAGTTGGCAAGAACGACGAAGGCAGCGGTGATGGTGGACCGGATCCACTGGCGACGAAGTCGACTTATCAATCTGAAGGCCCGGAGGGTTCGACCACCGGTTGGGGCGGCCGCATCGGCGACCTCTATGCCACGGGCAACGGCCAATCGATCTTCACGTGCATCGGCATGTCGGGCAACTCGGTGTTCTTGTCGGGCAACTCGGCCGTTGCCTACCAGATGTCGCCCTCGGCGAAGAACGGCGTCGTGCCCTTCAACGGCTTGGCCGCGCCACTCTTCGGCTCGGCGGCCTGCACCAATGCCTTGCGTGAGCTCATCACTGCCGCCAGCGTGCCGCGCACCAATCTGTTCGAGGCGGCGCACGCAGCCATCGCTAAGCGCTCGATCGATGCCGCGGGCTTGCTCGACACCACGCTCGCGACCTACCCCGCGAGCAGCCGCTTCCCGACCGGCAACGACCTCGCCGCACAGCTCGGTCTGGTCGCGCGGATGATTGCCGCGCGCGATGTGCTCAAGCCGAAGCGGCAGGTGTTCTTCGTGTCGATCGGCGGCTTCGACAACCACAACGGCATGTTGACCGACCACGTCGATCGGCTCAACGAAGTCAATGCCGCGCTCGTCGCCTTTCAGGCCGAAATGGCCGCGCTCGCGGTCGAGAATTCGGTGACCACGTTCACGGCTTCCGACTTTGGCCGCACTCTCAACTCCGACGGCGACGGCGCCGACCACGGTTGGGGCAGCATGCATTTCGTGCTCGGCGGCGCCGTCAACGGCCGCGAGTTCTACGGCAAGGCACCGGCGACCGCCAACGACGGCCCCAACGACGTGGGCCGTGGTCGCCTCTTGCCGACGATGGCCGTCGACCAGTTCGGCGCCACGCTGGGCAAGTGGTTCGGCGTGAGCGACACCGAGCTGCTCGCGATCTTCCCGAACCTCGCGAACTTCACGGCCCGCGATCTGCAGTTCATGAAGGCGGGTTGAGCCCACCATGCAGCGCACAGCGATGAAAGCGTTCGTCGGCATGCTCGCCGCGGCGCTCGGCGCGGCCGCACTGCTCGTCGTTTGCGATGCCTGCGACAACGACGCAGGCCGAGCCGAGGTGTCTCATCTTTCGGCAGAGACAGCGGTCGAAGACGACTGCATCGTCTGCCTGTTGTTCGACCTCGACTTGCAGGTCGATGACGATTGAGCCGCTGGCACCTCGCGCCGCCAGCGTCGAATACGGAGCGCGGTCCGGCGCAAAGCTCGCCTACTGCGACATCGAGACCCGACATGCAGACGGCGCCCGAAGCGTCCCTGCAAGTTGTCGTATTTGTCAGCGCTCGCTTACCTGCAAAACTTTACGCAGCGGGCCACAAAGCTCTGCCGCCCGTTAACGGGGCGCTGACGGGCGCCGATCAGCACTCCCCACCCCCGAGTGCTAATATCGACGGAACTTGAAAGGATTCAGCGTGTCTGAACTCTCTATGAACCTCCCCGTGAACAACTCTGCCGCCACCGCTGCCCTCAGCGTCCGCAACCCGTGGGCGATGGTGCCGTCGCTCGGCAACCTCGACGCCTACATCTCGGCCGCGAACCGCGTGCCGCTGCTGACGCACGAAGAAGAAGTCGAATTCGCGACCAAGCTGCGCGCGACCGGCGACCTCGATTCGGCCGGAAAACTCGTGCTTTCGCACTTGCGGCTGGTGGTCTCGATTTCGCGCAAATACCTCGGCTACGGCCTGCCGCACGGCGACCTGATTCAAGAAGGCAACGTCGGCTTGATGAAGGCCGTGAAGCGCTTCGATCCGGATCAAGGCGTGCGCCTCGTGAGCTACGCGATGCACTGGATCAAAGCCGAGATCCACGAGTACATCCTGAAGAACTGGCGCATGGTCAAGGTCGCGACGACCAAGGCGCAGCGCAAGCTGTTCTTCAACCTGCGTTCGATGAAGCAGAGCATGAAAGACGAGGCGCAAGCTGGCAACACGCACCGCAGCACGCTGACGCAAAGCGAGGTCGACACGCTGGCTCGCACGCTGAACGTCAAGCGCGAAGAAGTGCTCGAAATGGAAACGCGGCTGTCGGGTGGTGATGTGGCTTTGGAGCCGCAAACCGACGACAGCGAAGAGAGCTTCGCGCCGATCGCCTACCTCGCCGACGAGAACAGCGAGCCGACGCGTGTGCTGGAAGCGCGCAAGCGCGACTGGCTGGCGGGCGACGGCATCGCGCTCGCGCTCGATGCGCTGGATGCGCGCAGCCGCCGGATCGTCGAAGAGCGTTGGCTGAAGGTCAACGACGACAGCTCGGGCGGCATGACGTTGCACGATCTGGCCGCCGAATACGGCGTGAGCGCCGAGCGCATTCGCCAGATCGAAGTGGCGGCCATGAAGAAGATGCGCAAGGCGCTGGCCGAAACCGTTTGACGCGATTGGCGAAAGAAAAAACGGCCCTTCGGGGCCGTTTTTTGTTGCTGGAAATTTCAGCGCGTTGTCAAGATTGCGCGATCAACGCCTTCACGTCCGCGGTAAGCCCTTCGGGGCCAGCGCCGTAGCGCTCGAACACGCGCGGGTTGCCTTTGGCGTCGAGGATGAACGAGCCGGCCGAGTGATCCATCGTGTAGCTGCCTTCGGTCTTGCCGGGCACCTTCGCGAAATAGACCTTGAACTCCTTCGCGGCCGCCTGCGTCTGCTCCAGCGTGCCGCGCAGCGCGACGAAGCTCGGGTCGAAGCTGGCCATGTACGACTTCAGGATCTCGGGCGTGTCGCGCTCGGGGTCGATCGTGATGAACACGGCCTGCAACTTGTCTCCATCGGCACCGAGCGATTTTTTGACTTGCGCGAGTTCGGCCATCGTCGTCGGGCAGACATCGGGGCATTGGGTGTAGCCGAAGAACACGACCGTGACCTTGCCTTTGAAGTCGCCGAGCGTGCGCGGCTGACCGCTGATGTCGGGCAGCGAGAGCGCTTTGGCGTACTCGGCGCCGGTGATATCGGCACCGCGGAAAGCCACCGCCGGCTTGGCTCCCGAGCCGAGCTTGTCGCAGCCGGCGAGCGCGGTGCACAACGCGAGGGCAAAGAGAAGAGTCTTCACAGGAGAGGCCTCAGGTAGTGGTCGACCAGCAGCGCTGCGAACAGCAGCGACAGGTAGACGATCGAGTAGCGGAAAGTCTTGCGCGCGAGCGCATCGGAATAGTTGCGCCAGAGCTTGAATGCGTAGCCGACGAAGACGGCGTTGAGCGCCACCGCGGCCACGAGATAAATCAAGCCGCTCATGCCCTGCACGAACGGCAGCAAGGTGCCGGCAAACAGCACCAGCGTGTAGAGGAACACGTGCAACCGCGTGAACTCGGCACCGTGCGTGATCGGCAACATCGGCAAGCCGCTCTTGCGGTAGTCCTCGGCGCGGTACAGCGCGAGAGCCCAGAAGTGCGGCGGCGTCCACAGGAAGATGATCAGGCACATGATCAGTGCCTCGGGGCCGACATCGCCGCGGATCGCCGCCCAGCCGAGCACCGGCGGCATCGCGCCGGAGGCGCCGCCGATCACGATGTTTTGCGGCGTCATCGGCTTGAGCACCACGGTGTAGATCACCGCGTAGCCGATGAAGGTGGCCAGCGTGAGCCACATCGTCAGCGGATTGACCCAGACGCAGAGCAGCGCGCTGCCGGCGGCGCACAGCAGCGCCGAGAACGTGAGCGTTTGCGTGTTAGTGAGCTCGCCGCGCGCGGTCGGCCGCCACGCGGTGCGGGCCATGCGCGCGTCGATGCGCTGCTCGACCAGGCAGTTGAATGCCGCGGCGGCGGCCGAGACGAGCCAGATGCCCAACGTGGCGATGAGCGCGACGCCGACGTCGCTCGCGCCCGGCATGCCCGGCACGGCCATCAACATGCCGATGACGGCGCAGAACACGATCAGCTGCACCACACGCGGCTTGGTCAGCGCGTAGAACTGACGCACGCGCGACGGCAGCGAGGTCGCGCTGGCTGCGGAAGCGGTGGCGTTGGAGGCAGGGGCGACGGTATCGGTCATGGTCGGTGCGGAAGCCCGCATTTTACGGAGCCGGCGCGGCCGCCGATTTCAGCGGCCGGTTGCGCCGACCCTGAAGCGCGCGCGCTGCGCTCGACCGATGCGCGCGCGTCAACAGCATCGTGAGCAGAGTGATCGAGGCGGCCGCGCCTGCCGTGTGCGCCACGGCACCGATCAACGGCCACCCGAGCACGACGTTGCTCAGGCCGCTGAGCAATTGCCACAGCGCGACCGCGGCCACGCCCTGGGCCCAACGACGTAGCGGCATGTCGCCAGTGGTATGCAGCGACCACGCGAACCCCACCATCGCGATCAACACGACATACGCGCCGAGCCGGTGCACGTAGTGGATCGCGGTGAGCGCCGCGAACGGCAGGAAACCGCCGTCTTTGCCGGCGCCCAGCTCGCGCAGCAGCGCAAAGCCGTGCTCGAAATCCATTGCCGGCCACCAGGCGCCCTGGCAGGTCGGGAAGTCGCGGCAGGCGAGCACGGCGTAGTTGGTGCTGACCCAGCCGCCAAGCGCGATTTGCAGCACGCTGAGCGCGGCGATGACCACGGCCGCAACATGCAGGCGCGGCGGCAAGGTGAGCGGCGCGCGGCTGTAACATTCTTTTTGGATCGCCAGCAGCGCGATGAGCGTCAACCCGCCGAGCAGGTGCGCGGTGACGATGGCCGGGTACAGCTTCATCGTCACGGTGAGCGCACCGAAAGCACCTTGCACGCAGACCCAGACCAATGTGGCTGTCGCCCACCACGGCGAGATCGGAAGCTTCTGTCGGCGCGCCGCCAGCCAACTCAACACTGCGAGAACGGTGATCAGCGCGCCGACGCCAGTGGCGAGGTAGCGGTGAATCATCTCGATCCAGGCCTTGCCGTGCGTGACCGGGCCGCCCGGCAGCGCGCTCTGCGCCGCGTGGATTTCGGCGTTGGCGCCGAGCGGGCTCGCGCTGGCATAGCAGCCGGGCCAGTCCGGGCAGCCGAGGCCCGAGTCGGTCAGACGCGTGAAGGCGCCGAACAGCACGAGGTCGAAGGTCAGGAACAGCGTGAGCACGGTCAGCGCCCGCAGGCGCGCTGCTGTGCCCTGGGTGCGATCACGCCGCCAGACCCAGGCGAACGGCAGCAGCGCGAGCAGCGCGCCGAACGCGAGGATCGAAAGCAGGGGCGCCAGGTCGTAGGCTGCAAGTGTCATAGTGCTTCGCCTTCAGCGCCCCGCGTTGTCCCAGCCGGCAGAGGCGCGCAGCAGCTTGATCACGTCGGATTTCAGCTTTGCCGGATCGGCGTTCGGCGGCGCCCGCATCATCCAGTTGCCGAGCGGGTCGACGATGTAGATGTGGTCTTCGAGCGCATGGCCCGGCGATGGCTGCAGCCACGCAGCGAGCGCAGCGCGCGGCACGCGCAGCACGGTCGCATCGGTGTTGGTCGTGACGCCGGCGAGCGCTTGCGCCTTGGGCGCGCCGGCGTCGTCGATGAGCCAGAGCTTGTCGACGCGGTCTTTGTCGCGACCGAGCGTCTCGCGCAACTGGCGCTGCACCCAGAGGTGCTTCTCGCAGGCCGTGTCGCAGGCCGCGGCCGAGACGACGACGAGAAGCCACTGGCCCTTCAGCGAATCGGCTTTGACCGCAGCGCCTTGCAGATCGGTCAACGGCAGACCGGCCGGAATCGGCGCCTGCGGCCGGATCAGTTCGCTGTAGTTGGTGCGGCCTTCCGGGCGAATCACGAAGTAGGTGAAGTAAGAAGCGATCACCGGCGCGGCGCAAATCGCGAGCACCAGCAGCATTTTCATGCGGCCGCTGCGGGTGCGGCGCGCGGACTCGTCGTCAAGGCACGGTGGCGGCACCGAATGCACCGTGAAGCTCAGCGGCGAATCACGTTCGGGCATCGCGTTTCCAGCGGGGCCGGACGAGTTGGAACCAGACATACAAACCTGCCATCAGTGCACACAGCGCGAACCACTGGAACGCGTAGCCGTAGTGCTTTTGAACATCGACCGCGGGGCGCGGCCATTGGCGCAGCAGGCCATCACCTGCTGTGCTTGCGGAGTCGGCCTGCAACACCGACAACGGGGAGAGCGGCAGGCCGGTTTCGAGCGCGAATTCGCCGAGGTCGAGATTTTGCCGGATCAGCCCACTCGTGGACGGCGCGAACTCGTACAACCGCGACGGCTTCGGTGCGATGTGGCCGTCGACCTCGACTGTGTCGGCGGGCGTGACGATCGTCGGCAGCAAGGTGCGGTCACGCAGATCGCGCGGCACGAAGCCGCGCTGGACCAGCACCAACTCGGGCCGGCCCTCTAGCTGCAGCGGCGTGACGAGGTAGAAGCCGACGCGGCCGTTCATCTGCCGGTTCTCGAGGAAAACGTTGCGCTGCGGCAGCCACTGGCCGCGCAGGTGCACTGGACGGTAGTGCTGCGCCTCGACCTGCTCGGGCGTGCGTGCCAGCTCGGGTGCGGCTATCGGGCTCAGGTTCGCGCGCGATTCGAGCTTGACTTGCAGTGCGACCTTCTGCGCAGCGCGGCGCAACTGCCAGGCCCCGAGGTTGGCGGTGAGCGCCACGCCGATCAACGTGGCGATCAGGGTCACCGCCACACGGCCTTTGGCGCTCAATGCCATGGCAAAGGGCAGCGCGGCGGATAATTCGGCCGTATGAAATACATCATCGGTTTCGCGTTCGTCGGCATCCTCGGTGCGCTGACGATGGCCGGCGTGTTCATGATGCGCGACGGCCGGGACGGCAAGCCGAAAAGCGGCAACATGATGCGCGCGCTCGCCGTGCGAGTCGGGTTGTCGGTGCTGTTGTTCGCATGCGTGCTGTTCAGTTGGTGGGCAGG
>JANLUW010000355.1:0-30642 GCA_031363645.1 Rhizobacter sp.
GCGCGGCACCTTTCGTGTGCGCGGCGACACGATCGACGTCTTCCCGGCCGAGCACAGCGAGCTCGCGATCCGGCTCGAACTCTTCGACGACGAGCTCGAATCGCTGCAGCTCTTCGACCCGCTGACCGGCCAGATCCGGCAAAAGATTCCGCGCTTCGTGATTTACCCCGCGAACCACTACGTGACGCCGCGCGGCCGCGTGGTGAGCGCCATCGAGACCATCAAAGAAGAACTGCGCGGGCGGCTCGCCGAGTTCGTTTCGCAGGGCAAGTTGGTCGAGGCGCAGCGGCTGGAGCAGCGAACGCGCTTCGACCTCGAAATGCTGCAGGAAGTCGGCCACTGCACGGGCATCGAAAACTACACGCGGCACCTGTCGGGTGCCGCGCCGGGCCAGCCGCCGGCCACGCTGGTCGATTACCTGCCGAGCGACGCGTTGATGTTCCTCGACGAAAGCCACGTGATGATCGGCCAGCTGGGCGGCATGTACAACGGCGACAAGGCACGCAAGACCACGCTCGTCGACTACGGTTTTCGCCTGCCCTCGGCGCTTGACAACCGACCGCTGAAATTCGAAGAGTTCGAATCGAAGATGCGGCAAGTGACCTTCGTGTCGGCCACGCCTGCAGCCTATGAGCAAAAAACGGCCGGCCAGGTCGTCGAGCAGCTCGTGCGGCCGACCGGTCTGATCGACCCACCCGTCGAGGTGCGCCCGGCGACGAACCAGGTCGACGATGTGCTGGGCGAGATCCGTCTGCGCGTCGACAAGAACGAACGGGTGCTGATCACGACGCTGACCAAACGCATGGCCGAGCAGCTCACCGACTACCTGAGCGACAACGGCGTGAAGGTGCGCTACCTGCACAGCGATGTCGACACGGTCGAGCGGGTCGAGATTCTGCGCGACTTGAGGCTCGGCACGTTCGATGTGCTGGTTGGCATAAATTTGCTGCGCGAGGGGCTGGACATCCCCGAGGTCTCGCTGGTGGCGATCCTCGACGCCGACAAGGAAGGCTTCTTGCGCTCCGAACGCAGTCTGATCCAGACCATCGGCCGCGCTGCGCGCAACCTGAACGGTCGCGCGATTTTGTATGCCGATAAGGTCACCGAATCGATGCGCAAGGCGATTGACGAAACCGACCGGCGGCGTGCCAAGCAAATTGCACACAACGAGCTGCAGGGCATCACACCGCGCAGCATCGTCAAGAAGGTGCGCGATCTGCTCGACGGCGTGTACAGCGAAAAGGGCGGGAAGGACGACTTGAAGGCGGCAGTCGGCGCCGCTGCGGTCGAAGCGCTGAGCGAAAAAGACCTGAGCAAGCGCATCAAGCTGCTCGAAAAGCAGATGCTCGACCATGCGAAGAACCTCGAGTTCGAGAAAGCAGCGCGTGTGCGCGACCAACTCGCGCACCTGCGCGAGCAGGCTTTCGGCGCTCCCGGCACCGACAACGTCGTCGAGCTGCTGCCCGACCGCGCGAAGCGCTAAAACAGTGCTTCGCTCATTTCCCTTGTGGTCGAAGGGAACTTCCGGCGTCAATCTCGACCAAATTTGCCGGCTTCGGCTAAACTTGACGAAACTAGTCGGGATAGAGTGGGTTAACCCGCTCATCCCGGCGCTGTCGGTGTGCTGGGGCTGCCATTCTGCAGATCAACCGCCCACCCTAGGCCCAGGAGAATTCAATGCGTCTGACCACAAAAGGCCGCTTTGCGGTAACCGCCATGATCGACCTCGCATTGCGCGAGCACTCCGGCCCCGTGGCCTTGGCGGCCATCAGCGGGCGGCAGCAAATCTCGCTGTCGTACCTTGAGCAGTTGTTCGGCAAGCTGCGCCGCCATGAGTTGGTCGAGAGCACGCGCGGCCCGGGTGGCGGCTACTCTCTCGGTCGCAAGGCAGAAGAAATCACGGTCGCCGATATCATCGTGGCGGTGGACGAGCCGATCGACGCAACCGGTTGCGCCGGCAAGGAAAATTGCATGGGCGACGACGCCGGACGCTGCATGACGCACGACCTGTGGGCGAGCTTGAACTCCAAGATGATCGAGTTTCTCGATTCGGTTTCGTTGCGCAAGCTCGTCGACGAGCAACTCGCCAAGGGCGTGTCGATCGAAGAGCACCCGGTCAAGCGGGCGATCTCGTCGCAGCCGGTGGTCAAGCCGATCAAGATCACCGCGCCGAATAGCGTGTTCGCGCTCGGCGCCGCCTTCAACAAGTAATGAGCAGACAAACGGGGCGCGGTTCGACCGTGCCGCCGGGACAAATTCGCATGGACATGACCCCACACTTCCCGATCTACATGGATTACGGCGCAACTACGCCGGTGGACCAACGCGTCGTCGACGCAATGATTCCCTGGTTGCGCGAGCACTTCGGTAATCCCGCGTCGCGCAGCCACGCGTGGGGCTGGGAAGCGGAAGCCGCGGTCGAAAAGGCGCGCGAACAGGTTGCTGCGTTAATCGGTGCCGACCCGCGCGAGATCGTCTGGACGTCGGGTGCCACCGAGTCGATCAACCTCGCGCTCAAAGGCGCGGCGCAGTTCTACAAGACGCGCGGCAAACACCTGATCACGCTGAAGACCGAGCACAAGGCTGTGCTCGACACGATGCGCGAGCTCGAGCGCCAGGACTTCGAGGTGACTTACCTCGACGTGCAGGAAGACGGCCTCGTTGACCTCGCCAAGCTCGAAGCGTCGATTCGGCCAGACACCATCATCATCTCGGCGCTGTTCGTCAACAACGAGATCGGCGTGATTCAAGACATCACGGCGATCGGCAAGATGTGTCGTGAGCGCGGGATTATTTTTCACGTCGACGCGGCACAGGCCACAGGCAAGGTCGACATCGATCTCGCATCGTTGCCGGTCGACCTGATGAGCATGTCTGCGCACAAGAGCTACGGCCCCAAGGGCATGGGCGCGCTGTTCGTGCGCCGCAAGCCGCGCATCCGCATCGAGGCGCAGATGCATGGTGGTGGACACGAGCGTGGC
Source organism: Rhizobacter sp. (assembly GCA_031363645.1). Classification (GTDB taxonomy): domain Bacteria; phylum Pseudomonadota; class Gammaproteobacteria; order Burkholderiales; family Burkholderiaceae_C; genus LMDS01. Next base: position 2,982 of record JANLUW010000355.1, read on the forward strand.
ATGCGCTCGGGCACGCTGCCCACGCACCAGATCGTCGGCATGGGCGAGGCGTTTGCAATCGCCAAAGCCGAGATGGGCGCGGAGCGCGAGCGCATCCGGATGTTGTCGCAGCGGCTGATCAATGGCCTCTCGGGCATCGAGCAAGTGTTTTTGAACGGCCACGCCACGCAACGCGTGCCGCACAACGTCAACATGAGCTTCAACTTCGTCGAAGGTGAGTCGTTGATCATGGGCATCAAGGGCATCGCGGTGTCTTCTGGCTCGGCCTGCACCTCGGCGAGCCTGGAGCCGAGCTACGTGCTGCGCGCTCTCGGCCGCAGCGATGAGCTCGCGCATTCGAGCCTGCGCATGACGATCGGCCGCTTCACCACCGTCGAAGAGATCGATTACGTGGTCACCACACTGAAGGACCGCGTGGCCAAGCTGCGCGACCTTTCGCCGCTCTGGGACATGCACAAGGACGGCATCGACATCAGCACCATTCAGTGGGCTGAGCATTAATCTGACCGGGAGTAAGACATGGCATACAGCGAAAAAGTGGTCGAGCATTACGAGAACCCCCGCAACGTCGGTTCGTTCGACAAGGGCGACGACACGGTCGGTACCGGCATGGTGGGCGCGCCCGCCTGCGGCGATGTGATGAAGCTGCAGATCAAAGTCAACCCAATCACCGGCTTGATCGAAGACGCGAAGTTCAAGACCTACGGTTGCGGCTCGGCGATCGCGTCGAGCTCACTGGTGACCGAATGGGTCAAGGGCAAGTCACTCGACGAAGCGCTGACGATCAAGAACACACACATTGCCGAGGAGCTCGCGCTGCCGCCGGTGAAGATTCATTGCTCGATCCTTGCGGAAGACGCGATCAAGGCGGCGGTGAACGATTACAGGGCCAAGAGTGCGAACGCCCTCGTTTCGGGATCGCAGGCCCACTGACATGGCGGTGACCCTGACCGAAGTCGCAGCCCGCCACGTCTCGCGCTACATCACGAAGCGTGGCAAGGGTGTGGGCGTGCGCCTGGGTGTGAAGACCACCGGCTGCTCGGGCTTGGCCTACAAGCTCGAATACGCCGATGATTTCGCGCCCGAAGACACGATCTTCGAAGGCCATGGCGTGAAGGTAGGGGTCGATCCGAAAAGCTTGCCGTATATCGACGGCACCGAACTTGATTTCGTGCGTGAAGGCTTGAACGAAGGCTTCAAATTCCACAACCCGCGCGAGAAAGACCGCTGCGGTTGCGGGGAATCGTTCCGCGTGTAACGGCTTCGCCAAGATGGATAGGCGGGCGCGGCACATGCCGCGCCCTTTTGTTTGGCTTCATGAATCTCACCAGCACCGACTTCGAGTTGTTCGACATCGAGCCGCGTTTCGCGCTCGACCCCGGCGCGCTCGACACGCGCTGGCGCGCGTTGCTAGGCCAGGTGCATCCTGACAAGTTCGCTGCGCAAGGTGCGGTGGCGCAGCGCATCGCAATGCAGTGGGCGGTTCGCGTCAACGAGGCGTATCAGCGCCTGAAAGACCCGGTCAAGCGCGCCGCCTACCTGTGCGAGATGCAAGGCGCGCTGATCGAGGCCGAGAGCAACACGGCAATGCCGACCGCGTTTTTGATGCAGCAGATGGCGTGGCGCGAGTCGCTCGACGATGCGGCAACGGTGCTGCGAGTGGAAGCGATCGCCAACGAAGTCGCGGCGCATCGCCGTACCGCGTTGACGCAGCTACAGACCACGCTCGATACCCAACGCGACTTCACTGCCGCCGCGCAGCAAGTCAGAGCCCTCATGTTCAGCGAGCGCTTTGCGCACGACATCGACCAGCGCCTCCAAGCACTGGAAGCATGACTTAAACCCTCTACTTACCATGGCCCTCCTGCAAATCTCCGAACCCGGCGGCGCACCGGATCCGCACCAGCGCCGCATCGCGATCGGCATCGACCTCGGCACCACGCATTCGCTGGTCGCCGCGGTGCGCAACGGCGTCGCCGAATGCCTGCCCGACGAGCACGGCCGAGTGATCCTGCCGTCAGCCGTGCGCTACCTCGCCGATGGCAAGCGCCAGATCGGCGCGGCCGCGCTGGCCGAAGCGGCGATCGATCCGCGCAACACGCTGGTTTCGGTGAAGCGGTTCATGGGCCGTGGGCTGGCCGACATCGTGGGCCGTGACAAGCTGCCGTACGACTTCGTCGATGTGCCGGGCATGGTGCAGATGCGCACGGCCGCGGGCAGCAAATCACCGGTCGAAGTGTCGGCCGAGATTCTGGCCACGCTGCGTTTTCGCGCTGAAGACACTTTCGACGACGACGTGTTCGGCGCCGTCGTCACCGTGCCCGCGTACTTCGACGATGCCCAGCGCCAAGCCACGAAAGACGCCGCGCAACTCGCCGGCCTTAACGTGCTGCGATTGATCAGTGAACCGACCGCCGCCGCAATCGCGTACGGCCTGGAGAACGGCTCCGAAGGTTTGTACGCCGTCTACGACCTTGGCGGCGGTACCTTCGACATCTCGCTGCTGCGCTTGACCGCAGGCGTGTTCGAGGTCATTGCGACCGGCGGCGATTCGGCGTTGGGCGGCGACGACTTCGATGCTGCGCTCGCTGCGTGGGCGCTTACCGAGGCAAAGCTCGAAGCGCAGACGCCGCAAGACAAGCGCGCGGTTCTGGTGGCTGCGCGCGCTGCCAAAGAAAAGCTGTCGAGCACAGATCACGCAACGCTCGCCTGTCCACTCGCGCGTGGTGAACTCGCGGTGCGCGTCGACCGTGCGCAGTTGGACGCGCTCGCGCAACCGCTGCTCGCACGCACGATGGCTGCGGTGCGCAAGGTGCTGCGCGACGCGAAGACCGAAAAGTCCTCAGTCCGTGGCGTCGTGATGGTCGGCGGCTCGACGCGCATGCCGATGGTGCAGGCGGCGGTCGGCGAATTCTTCGGCCAGCCTCCGCTGAACAACCTGAATCCGGACGAGGTCGTCGCGCTCGGCGCCGCCATTCAAGCCAACGCGCTCGCGGGCAACGCCGGCGCCGACGAGCTGCTGCTGCTCGACGTGATCGCGCTCTCGCTCGGCCTGGAGACGATGGGCGGTTTGGTCGAACGCATCATCCCGCGCAACAGCACGATCCCGACCGCACGCGCGCAAGACTTCACGACCTTCAAAGATGGCCAGACGGCGATCGCGATCCACGTGGTGCAGGGCGAGCGCGAAGTGGTGACCGACTGCCGCTCGCTCGCGCGTTTCGAGTTGCGCGGCATCCCGCCGATGGTGGCCGGCGCAGCGCGCGTGCGCGTCAGCTTCGCGGTCGATGCGGATGGGTTGTTGAACGTCACGGCGCGCGAAGAAGTTTCGGGTGTCGAAGCGGCGATCACCGTGAAGCCGAGCTACGGACTGGCCGACGACGAGATCGCGCGCATGCTGACTGAAAGCTTTAGCACCGCCGAGGCCGACATGGTCGAACGCAGCTTGCGTGAATCGCGGGTCGAGGCCGAGCGCATGCTGCTGGCCGCGCGCGCGGCGCTGAAGGCCGACGGCGATCTATTGACGGCCGACGACCACGTGCACATCGAAGCGCTGCTCACCGCGCTGCAGGCGAGCCGTGAAAGCACCGACCACCACCTGATCGATGCAGCCGTCGAAGCGCTCGCCAAAGGTACCGAAGCCTTCGCGGCCGAACGCATGAACCGCAGCATTCGCGTGGCGCTCGCCGGCCGCAGCGTCGACCAGATCTGAAGAGGCCGAACCCGCCATGCCCATCATCAAGATCCTGCCGCACACCGAATACTGCCCCGAGGGCGCGCAGATCGAAGCGCCTGCCGGCACCTCGATCTGCGAGGCACTGCTCGACCACCACATCAACATCGAGCACGCCTGCGAGCTGAGCTGCGCCTGCACCACTTGCCATGTCGTCGTGCGCCAAGGCCTCGCCTCACTCGGCGAAATGGACGAAACCGAAGAAGACCTGCTCGACCGCGCCTGGGGCCTGGAGCCGAACTCGCGCTTGTCGTGCCAGGCGATCCTGTCGAATGCAGACGTGACGATCGAGATTCCGAAGTACACGATCAACCACGCGAAAGAAGCCGCGCACTGAGCGTGCCTGACCGAAGGCGCCGGGATGGCGTCTTAATGCTTTCTTGATATCGCCCACCGCAGTTCGTATGCCGATTTGACGCGGCAGTCCCCACCATTCGAAGCTTGAAGAAAAGCCTCGAGAGGGATGTATGGACTTCGTCTATTTGGGTGCCGCTGCCGTGATGGCGCTGGCCTTGTTTGGTCTCGTTGCCGCCTGCGACAAGTTGGGAGCGCGCAAATGACCTGGCTCTATTGGCTCGCAGGCGCCACGTCGGTCGGCTTGCTCGTCTACCTGTTCTACGCCTTGTTCAACGCTGAGGAGTTCTGACATGAACTCTCAAGCCTGGATTCAACTTGTCGTCTTTTTGCTCGTGCTCGCGGTCGTCGCGTGGCCGATGGGGAAATGGCTCGCCGCCGTGGCCGACGGTCGACTGCCGCGTTGGCTGGCGCCGATTCGCGGCATCGAAAACGGCCTCTACAAACTCGCGGGTGTCGACGCTGGTGCGAGCATGGGCTGGAAGCCTTACGCGCTCGGCTTGCTCGCCTTCAACGTGCTGGGCGTGATCGCGGTGTATGCGCTGCAACGCCTGCAAGGCGTGCTGCCGCTGAACCCGCAAGGCATGGCCGCGGTCAGCCCCGACTCGTCGTTCAACACCGCGATCAGCTTCGTCACCAACACCGATTGGCAAGGTTACGGCGGCGAGTCGACGATGAGTTACCTGACCCAGATGCTTGCGCTGACGGTGCAAAACTTCTTCTCTGCCGCCAGCGGCATCGCGGTCGTCTACGCGCTGATCCGCGGCTTCGTCGCGCGCTCGTCGGGCCTGATCGGCAACGTGTGGGTCGACCTGACGCGCGTCACGCTCTACGTGCTGCTGCCGCTGTCGCTCGGGTTCGCCGTGGCGCTGGTCGGGCAGGGCGTGATCCAGAACTTCGACGCCTACAAAGACGTGACGACACTCGAAGTCAACGCCTACCAGGCCCCGAAAAACGGTCCGGATGGTCAACCGCTGAAAGACGACAAGGACAACCCGGTGCTTGAGCCCGCGAAGACGCCGACGCAATCGATCGCGATGGGCCCGGTCGCGTCGCAGGAGGCGATCAAGCTCCTCGGCACCAACGGCGGCGGATTCTTCAACGCCAACTCTGCGCACCCGTTCGAGAACCCGACGCCGCTCTCGAACTTTCTGCAGATGTTGTCGATCTTCCTGATCCCGGCCGCACTCGTGTTCGCGTTCGGCCGGCTCGTGGGTGACATGCGCCAGGGCTGTGCCGTACTCGCTGCGATGACGTTGCTCTTCGTCGCCTCGGTGCTGATCGTGACGCCACCCGAGCAAGGCGGAAACCCTCAGTTCGCTGCACTCGGCATCGATCAGGCGCAATCCACGCTGCAGCCCGGCGGCAACATGGAAGGCAAGGAGGCGCGCTTCGGCATCACCGCGACCACGCTGTTCGCGGCCATCACCACCGCTGCTTCTTGCGGTGCGGTCAACGGCATGCACGACTCGTTCATGCCGCTCGGCGGCGCGGTGCCGATGGTGTTGATGCAACTCGGCGAGGTCGTGTTCGGCGGCGTGGGCTCGGGGCTCTACGGCATGTTGATCTTCGCGATCCTCGCGGTGTTCATCGCGGGCCTGATGATCGGCCGCACCCCGGAATACCTTGGCAAGAAGATCGAGGCGTTCGACATGAAGATGGCCTCGATCGCGATCCTCGCCACGCCGATCCTGGTGCTCACAGGTACCGCGCTCGCCGTATCGCTCGGCGTCGGCACATCGAGCATCGCGAATCCTGGCGCGCACGGCTTCTCGGAAATTCTGTACGCGCTCAGCTCGGCGGCCAACAACAACGGCAGCGCGTTAGCGGGCCTGTCGGCCAACACACCGTTCTACAACACGCTGCTCGCGGTGGCGATGTGGTTCGGCCGCTTCGCGGTGATCGTGCCGGTGCTGGCGATCGCCGGCAGCCTCGCGGCCAAGAAGCGCCTCGCGGTGACGCCCGGCACGCTGCCCACGCACGGTCCGCTGTTCGTCGTGCTGCTGCTCGGCTCGGTGCTGCTCGTCGGCCTGCTGAACTACGTGCCCGCGCTCGCGCTCGGGCCGGTGGTTGAGCACTTCATGTTGTGGTCCGGCAAGTGAGCCGCACCGCCAACTTTTTCGGGTAAATCATCATGGCTGCGACTCAATCTTTCTCGTTGCTCGACCCGGCGCTGATCAAGCCCGCGATCGTCTCGGCGTTCGGCAAGCTGAGCCCACGCGTGCAGTGGCGTAACCCGGTGATGTTCGTCGTCTACGTCGGCAGCATCATCACCACTGTGCTGTGGCTTCAAGCGCTCGGCGGGCATGGCGAAGCGCCGGCAGGCTTCATTCTGGCCATCGCGTTGTGGCTCTGGTTCACCGTGTTGTTCGCGAACTTCGCCGAGGCGATGGCCGAGGGCCGCAGCAAGGCGCAGGCCGCTTCGTTGCGCGGCATGAAACGCAAAGTCATCGGCAAAAAGCTGCAGGAGCCGAAGCACGGTTCGCCTTGGATCCCGGTGCCGACCGACGAGCTGCGCAAGGGCGCAGTCGTGCTGGTCGAGACCGGCGACACGATCCCGCTCGACGGCGAGGTGATCGAAGGCGTGGCCTCGGTCGACGAGAGCGCGATCACCGGCGAATCGGCACCGGTCATTCGTGAATCGGGCGGTGACTTCTCGTCAGTCACCGGCGGCACGCGCGTGTTGTCCGACTGGCTGGTGGTGCGCATCGGTGTGAACCCCGGCGAGTCGTTCGTCGACCGCATGATCGCAATGGTCGAAGGGGCCAAGCGCCAGAAGACACCGAACGAGATTGCGCTGAATATTTTGCTGGTCGCGCTGACGATCGTGTTCCTCGTGGTCGTCGTCACGCTGCTGCCGATGTCGATCTTCAGCGTGGCCACCGCGCAGGTCGGCTCGGCGGTGACGATCACGACCCTGATCGCGCTGCTCGTGTGCCTGATCCCGACGACCATCGGCGCGCTGCTCTCGGCGATCGGCGTGGCCGGCATGAGCCGGATGATGCAGGCCAACGTGATCGCGACCTCCGGCCGCGCGGTCGAGGCCGCCGGCGATGTCGACGTGCTGCTGATGGACAAGACCGGCACGATCACGCTCGGCAACCGCCAGGCGTCGGCGTTCATGCCAGCCAAGGGCGTGACCGAGCAGGCGCTGGCCGACGCGGCACAGCTCGCCTCGCTCGCCGATGAAACCCCCGAAGGCCGCAGCATCGTCGTGCTCGCGAAGCAGAAGTTCAACTTGCGCGAGCGCGAGATGGCGAGCCTGAATGCGAGCTTCGTGCCGTTCGCGGCACAAACGCGCATGAGTGGTGTCGACCTCACCGTCGACGGCGTGGCGCGCATGGTGCGCAAGGGTGCGGGCGACGCGATCCGCAAGCACGTTGAGTCGATCGGCGGCACCTGGCCGGCCGAAGTGCAGGCGGCGGCCGATGACGTGGCGCGGCGTGGCAGCACGCCGCTGGTCGTGGCTGACGGCAACAAGGCGCTCGGCGTCGTTGAGCTCAAAGACATCGTCAAGGGCGGGATCAAGGAGCGCTTCGCCGAATTGCGCCGCATGGGCATCAAGACCATCATGATCACCGGCGACAACAAGCTCACCGCGGCGGCGATCGCAGCCGAAGCGGGGGTCGATGATTTCCTCGCCGAGGCCACGCCCGAAGCCAAGCTCAAGCTGATCCGCGAATATCAGAGCGAAGGCCGACTCGTCGCGATGACCGGCGACGGCACCAACGACGCACCGGCGCTCGCGCAGGCCGATGTGGCGGTCGCGATGAACACCGGCACGCAGGCCGCGAAAGAGGCCGGCAACATGGTCGACCTCGATTCCAACCCGACCAAGCTGCTCGAGATCGTCGAGACCGGCAAGCAGCTGCTGATGACGCGCGGCTCGCTCACCACGTTCTCGATCGCCAACGACGTGGCGAAGTATTTCGCGATCATTCCGGCTGCGTTCGCGACCACGTATCCACAGCTCAGGGAGCTCGACGTGATGGGCCTGCACAGCCCGTCGTCGGCCATCCTTTCGGCGGTGATCTTCAACGCGATCATCATCATCTTCCTGATCCCGCTGGCGCTCAAAGGCGTCAAGTTCCGCGCCATCGGCGCCTCGGCGCTGCTGCGCCGCAACGTGCTGATCTATGGCCTCGGCGGCCTGATCGTGCCGTTCGTCGGCATCAAGCTGATCGACATGCTGATCGCGGCCACGCACCTCGTCTAAGTGCCGTAAAAACATCCACAGGACATACACCATGACCGCCACGCTTCGCCCGGCCCTCGTGCTCTTCGTCGCACTCAGCGTCGTCACCGGCATCGCTTACCCGCTGGCCGTGACCGGCATCGCCAAGGCGGTGTTCCCGTCGCAGGCGGCCGGCAGCCTGATCGAAAAAGACGGCAAGACCGTCGGCTCAGCGCTGATCGGCCAAAACTTTTCAGACCCGAAAAACTTCTGGGGCCGACCCTCGGCAACTTCGCCGATGGCCAATAACGCGGCCAATTCGAGCGGCTCGAACCTGGGCCCGCTGAACCCGGCATTGATCGACGCGGTCAAAGGGCGCATCAAGGCGCTGACCGATGCCGACCCCGAGAACAAGCTGTCGATCCCGGTCGATCTGGTGACCGCATCGGCGAGCGGCATCGACCCGCACATCAGCGTGGCCGGCGCCAACTATCAAGCCAGGCGTGTCGCGGCAATGCGCAAGCTTCCGAGGTCGAAGGTGCAGGCGCTGATCGATCAAAACACCGAGGGCCGGTTGCTCGGCTTCATCGGCGAGCCGCGCGTCAACGTGCTCAAGCTCAACCTCGCGCTGGCCTCATTGCCGACCTGATCGACGACGGTGAACCGTTCGCTCACGTCGGCACAATACGCGCATGCTGATCATCTCCGCGGCTTACGAAGACGGCAAACGAATCGCCGAACCCGGCGTCGAAGAGTTCGACGCCTACACCTCGCGCCCCGGCTGCTTTGTCTGGGTCGCGCTGCGTGATGCAACGGCCGGAGAGCTCGACCAGATGCGTCGCGCGTTCGACCTGCACGAACTCGCGATCGAAGACGCGAAAAACGGCCGCCAGCGGCCCAAGCTCGACGAGTACGGTGAGGCGCTCTTCGTCGTGATGCAGTTGATCGAGCGCAGCGGCGACGAGTTGAGCGTCGGCCAGGTGGCGGTGTTCGTCGGCGAGAACTACGTGGTCTCGGCGCGCGGCCACAGCAGCCAGCATTTTCTCGGTGTGCGCGAGCGCTGCGAGCGTGAGCCGCATTTGCTGAAGCAGGGCCCGAGCTTTGTGCTGTACGCCTTGATGGATGCAGTCGTCGACCGCTACTTTCCGATCGTCGAGCAGCTCGAGGCCGAGCTCGAAAGCATTGAAGAGCGCATTTTCGCCACAGGAACGGCGCGCATCAACATCGAGCGGCTGTATGCGCTCAAGCGCAAGGTGGGCGTGCTCAAGCATGCAGTGGCGCCGCTCCTCGAAGTGCTGAGCAAACTGCACGGCGGTCGCATCCCGCGCGTATGCGCCAGCACCGACGACTACTTCCGCGACGTGGCCGACCACTTGGAGCGCATCAACGCCTCGGTCGATACGATCCGCGACACGATCGGCACGGCGATCGCGGTGAACCTGTCGATGGTGACGATCGAGGAGAGCGAGGTCACCAAGCGCCTTGCCGCCTGGGCCGGCATCTTCGCGGTAGCCACCGCGTTCGCCGGCATCTGGGGCATGAACTTCGAGTTCATGCCGGAGTTGAAACTGAAGTGGGGCTATCCGATGGCGCTCGGTGTGATCGTGAGCGCTTGCGGCTTCGTCTGGTGGCGCTTCAAGCGCTCGGGCTGGCTGTAGGCTATGCCCGAAAAGCGCCCCGACCCCGATGAACTGCTGGTGCAGTTGCGCGACGACGCGGTGCGCGCTGCACGCGGCAAGCTGCGCATCTACTTCGGCTCGTCGGCCGGCGTCGGCAAGACCTACGCGATGCTCGCCGCCGGCCGCGCGCTCAAGGCCGCCGGGCTCGATGTGCTCGCGGGCGTGGTCGAAACCCACGGCCGCATCGAGACGGCAGCACAGCTGCAGGGGCTCGATGTGCTGCCGTCCGCGCAGCTCACATCGCGCGGCCGCACGCTGCCGGAGTTCGACCTCGACGGCGCGCTCGCGCGCAAGCCCGCGCTGATCCTGGTCGACGAGCTCGCGCACAGCAATGTGGCCGGTTCGCGCCACCCGAAGCGCTGGCAAGACATCGAGGAACTGCAGGGCGCCGGCATCGACGTCTACACCACGCTGAACGTGCAGCACCTGGAAAGCCTGAACGACGTGGTCGGTGGCATCACCGGCATCCGCGTGCACGAGACGCTGCCCGACACCTTCTTCGACGGTGCCGACGAAGTCGTGCTGGTCGATACGCCGGCCGACGAGTTGATCGGTCGGCTCAAGGCCGGCAAGGTTTACCTGCCGGCGCAGGCCGAGCGCGCGGCGCGCAACTTCTTCCGCAAAGGCAACCTGATGGCGCTGCGCGAGCTCGCGCTGCGCCGCACCGCGGACCGGGTCGAAGACGACGTACAGGCCTACCGCGTCAACGAGTCGATCGCAGCCGTGTGGAAAACCGAGGCCGCGCTGCTGTGCGCGATCGGTCCGCGCGATGGCGACGACCATGTGGTGCGCAGCGCGGCGCGGCTCTCGCAGCAGCTCGCAGTGGCGTGGCACGCGGTGTACGTCGAAACGCCAGCGCTGCAGCGGCTTTCGAACGCGAAGCGCGAACGCATCCTGCAAACCGTGAAGCTCGCAGAAGAACTCGGCGCGACGGCGGCGGTGCTGTCGGCGCAGCACGTGCCGACAGCGCTGGTCGAGCACGCGCGGCACCACAACCTCTCGAAGGTGGTGATGGGCCACAACGAGCCGCGCGCGCCGTGGCAGTTTTGGCAGCGTGAGGCGCTCGGGCGGCGCCTGGCGCAACTCGCACCTGAGTTCGACCTGATCGAGGTCGGCGAGGGCCAGCGCAGTGAAGCCGATGCACCCAGCCCGCGAGCGCGTGAAGACAACGCTGGCAGCGTATTCGAGCCGAACACGCGCATCGGCTACCTGTGGGCGGCGGCCGCGTGTGGCGCGACCACGCTGATTGCGACGCCGCTCATGCCGATCTTCGATCTCGCCAACATCGTGATGCTGTTTTTGCTCGCGGTGGTCGGCGTGGCGGTGCGTTTCGGGCGCGGGCCGGCGGTGCTGGCGGCGTTCTTGAACGTCGCTGCGTTCGACTTTTTCTTCGTCTCGCCGCGCATGTCTTTCGCGGTCAGCGACGTGCAGTATTTGCTGACCTTCGCGGTGATGCTGGCGGTCGGCCTGATCACCGGTCAGCTGACCGCAGGCTTGCGCTTCGAGGCGCGTGTGGCCACGCACCGCGCGACGCGGTCGCGTGCGTTGTTCGAGGTCGCGCGTGATCTGTCGAGCGTGCTGTTGACCGAGCAGTGCGTCGAGATTGCCGAGCGCGCGATCGGGCGCGAGTTTCACGGCAGCGCCCGCGTGTTTTTGCTGGACATGAACGAGCGTTTGCAGTTGCCGCGCTCGATACCTTGCGCCCCCAGGCCGGCGGAGCCAGCCGCCCCCCAAGGGGATTCGAGCAAAGTGGCAAAGCTACATTTGCTCAAGAACGAACCCGGCCTCGACATCGGCACCGCGCAGTGGGCGCTCGACCACAACGAGCCCGCTGGCTTGGGCACCGACACCTTGCCCGGCAGCGCCTGGCTCTATCTGCCGCTGAAAGCGCCGATGCGCACGCGCGGCGTGCTCGCACTCCGCCCCGAACAGCCGCGCCTCTTGCTGGTGCCTGAGCAACGCCAGCAGCTCGAAACCTTCGCGGTGCTGTCGGCGATCGCGCTCGAGCGTGTGCACTACGTCGAGGTGGCGCAGCAGGCCACGGTGCAGATGGAATCCGAGCGCTTGCGCAACTCGCTGCTCTCGGCGCTGTCGCACGACCTGCGCACGCCGCTGGCCGCGCTCTACGGCCTGGCTGACACGCTGGTCGGCAGCACGCCGCCGCTGCTGCCGCAGCCGCTCGAGACCGCGCGCGCGATCGGCACCGAAGCGCGCCGCATGAACGCGATGGTGGGCAACCTGCTCGACATGGCGCGACTGCAGAGCGGCGCGGTTCAACTCAAGCGCGACTGGCAGCCAATCGAAGAAGTGGTGGGCACCGCACTGCAGTCGGTCGGCGCCGCGCTCGCCGGGCGCAACGTGCGCACCGACCTTGCGCACGACCTGCCGCTGGTCAACATCGATGCGGTGCTGATCGAGCGCGTGCTCGCGAATCTGTTCGAGAACGCCGGCAAGTACACGCCCACCGGTAGCACCGTGACGATTGCCGCGCGCGTGGTCGCGCCCGACTTGCTCGTCACCGTCACCGACGACGGCCCCGGCTTGCCAGCCGGCCGCGAGGAGGCGCTGTTCGAGAAATTCACGCGTGGTGAGCGCGAGTCGGCCACGCCGGGCGTCGGCTTGGGGTTGGCGATTTGCCGCGCGATCGTCGAGGCGCACGAAGGGCGCATCTGGGTCGAATCGGCCAGGTTGCTGCCGCCACATCGCGGTGCGCGTTTTTGCTTCACGCTGCCGCTCGGCTCACCGCCGAGCATGCCGGCGAGCGAGGAAGGCGAGGCCGAAGCCGCTTCGACGCCAGCATGAGTGAACCGAATCCGGTCGCCGTGATCGTCGAGGACGAGCCGCAGATCCGGCGCTTCGTGCGCGCCGCGCTCGAGGCCGAGCACTGGCACGTCTTCGAAGCCGACACGGTGAAGCAGGGGCTGGTTGAAGCGGGCACACGCCGGCCCGATCTGGTGATTCTCGACCTCGGCTTGCCGGACGGCGACGGTATCGACTACCTGCGCGACTTGCGCGCTTGGTCGCAAGTCGCGGTGATCGTACTTTCGGCGCGCACCGACGAGGCTGACAAGATTGCCGCGCTCGACGCCGGTGCCGACGATTACCTGACCAAGCCGTTCGGCGTGGGCGAGCTGATGGCGCGCGTGCGGGTGGCACTCCGACGCAACCAGAAGGCGGCCGAGCCGGGCAGCGCGGTGTTTTCGTTCGGCAAGGTGACGGTCGACTTCACCACCCGCAGCGTGCTGCGCAACGGCGAGATCGTCCACCTGACGCCGATCGAATACCGGTTGCTCGGCGTGCTGATCGCCAACGTCGGCCGCGTGCTCACGCACCGCGCGTTGCTGCGTGAGGTCTGGGGGCCGTCGCATTCCGAGCGCACCCATTACCTGCGCGTCTACATGGGGCAGCTGCGGCAGAAGCTCGAAGACGCGCCGGCGCAGCCTCGGCACATCCTGACCGAAACCGGCGTCGGCTATCGGATGATGGGCGAGTAGCGGTTCGTCAGGCGGCTTGCTTCTCGACGTGGCCGTGGCGCGTGTAGAGGAAGTCGAGCACGGCCTTGCGGTAGTGCACGTAGCGCGTGTCTTCGGCGAGCGCGATGCGGTCACGCGGGCGCGCGAGGTCGACCGAGAGAATCTCGCCGATGGTCGCGGCCGGGCCATTCGTCATCATCACGATGCGGTCGGAGAGCAGTACGGCTTCGTCGACATCGTGGGTGACCATGACCGTGGTGCTCTGCGTGCGTGCGACGATCTTCAGCAACTCGTCTTGCAGCTTCGCGCGGGTGAGGGCATCGAGCGCGCCGAAGGGCTCGTCGAGCAGCAGCACCTTCGGCTCCATCGCCAGTGCGCGCGCGATTCCCACGCGCTGCTTCATGCCGCCCGATATTTCATGCGGACGCTTTTGCGCTGCGTGGTCCATGCCGACCAGCGCGAGCGCGGCATGCGTGCGCTCTGCGAGCTTGGCCTTGCCCTCGGTCGCAGCGAACACGCGCTCGACCGCGAGGTGCACGTTCTCGAAGCATGTGAGCCACGGCAGCAGCGAGTGGTTTTGGAAAACGACCGCGCGCTCCGGGCCGGGCGCAGCGATCTCGCGCTCGTCGCAGATCAATGCACCGGCACTCGGCAACGTCAGCCCGGCGATCAAGTTCAGCAGCGTCGATTTGCCGCAGCCCGAGTGGCCGATCAGCGTGATGAATTCGCCTTTGTCGACCGTCAGGTTGATGTCGCGCAGCGCATGGAAGCTGCCCCTGCGCGACTTGAACACCATCTCGGCATGTTGGACTTCGATGAATTTGCTCATGTCGATACGCCTCAGGTTTCGTCGAAGCTGAAACGCTTGGCGATGTTCACCAGCAGCATCTCCAGCAGCAGGCCGACGACGCCGATCACGAGGATCGCGATCAGGATGTGCGGCACGTTCAGGTTGTTCCATTCGTCCCAGACCCAGAAGCCGATGCCGACACCACCGGTCAGCATCTCTGCCGCCACGATCACGAGCCATGCTGTGCCCACCGACAGCCTCACACCGGTCAGCATGTAGGGCAGCACGGCGGGGAACAGGATCTTCGTGACGACCTTCCACTCGCTCAGGTTCAGCACGCGCGCCACGTTCAGGTAGTCGGCCGGCACGCGCTGCACGCCGACGGCGGTATTGATGATCATCGGCCAGATCGAGCAGATGAAGATGGTCCAAATCGCAGCCGGGTTCGCGGCCTTGAACACCAAGAGCCCGATCGGCAACCATGCCAGCGGCGAGACCGGCCGCAGCAGGCTGATCAGCGGCGAGAGCATGCGGTTGAGCACCTCGAAGCGACCGATCGCGAAGCCCATCGGGATGCCGACCAGCGCCGCCAGACCGAAGCCGACAGCCACACGCTCGAGCGAGAACAAGATGTTCCAACCGATGCCCTGGTCGTTCGGCCCTTTGCTGTAAAACGGGTCGGAGAAAACCTTGACCGCCTCGGTGAAGGTCGCGGCGGGCGTCGGGAAGGTCGTGCTCTTCATCGTCAGCAGCGCCCAGATGCCGATCAGCAACGCAATGCCGAAGAGCGGCGGCAGCACCTTGCCAGCGAGCTCGCGCCAGTCATAGGGTGGCTTGAGCGAAACGGGCGCTGGCTCGGGCGGCTGGACGATAGGAAGCGCGGCAATGGCCACAGGTGCGGGGGTGGCATCGGTCGCATTCTGTCGCGGCGAGTGAAAGACGGCGGCAACCATGTCGGTTCTCCTTGAAGAGGTTTTTGAGAGCGTGCGGTTCAGGCCTTGACCTTGAAGCTGTCGGCGTACCTCGTCGGGTCCTTGCCGTCCCAGACCACGCCGTCCATCAACTTGCTGGAACGCATCACGTCTTTCGGCACGGGCACCTTGACCTGTGCAGCGGCCTGCTTGTAGAGCTCGATCTGGTTGATCTGCGTGGCCACGGCGAGGTAGTCGGGATGGTCCTTGAGCAGGCCCCAGCGCTTGTGTTGCGTTAGGAACCACATCCCGTCGCTGAGGTACGGAAAGTTGACGGCGCCGTCGTTGTAGAACTTCATGTAGTTCGGGTCGTCCCAGGTCTTGCCCAGGCCGTTTTGGTAGCGGCCGAGGATGCGCTGGTTGATCACGTCAACACTGGTATTCACATAGCTTTTGTCGGCAACGGTTTCGGCCATCTTGTTCTTGTTGACCAGACTCGCGTCGATCCATTTGCCGGCCTCGAGAATTGCCATCACCACGGCGCGTGCGGTGTTCGGGTACTTCTTGACGAACTCGTTGGTGGTGCCCAGCACCTTTTCGGGGTGGTCGCGCCAGATGTCTTGCGTGGTGATCGCGGTGATGCCGATGCCGTCGGCGATCGCGCGGTGGCCCCAGGGCTCGCCGACGCAGTAGCCGTCCATGTTGCCCACGCGCATGTTGGCCACCATCTGCGGCGGTGGCACGGTGATGACCTTGGCGTCTTTGAGCGGGTTGATGCCGGCCGAGGCCATCCAGTAGTACAGCCACATCGCGTGCGTGCCGGTGGGGAAGGTCTGTGCGAATATGTATTCTTTTTTGTCTTTGGCCATCACTTTCGCGAGGCTGGGTGCGTCGACCGCGCCTTTGTCCGCCAGCTTTTTCGACAGCGTGATCGCTTGGCCGTTGTTGTTCAAGGTCATCAACACGGCCATGTCTTTCTTCGGGCCGCCGATGCCGAGGTGCACGCCGTAGACCAGGCCGTACAGCACGTGCGCCATGTCGAGTTCGCCGTTGACGAGCTTGTCGCGCACGCCGGCCCATGAGGCTTCTTTGGTGGCGATGATCTTCACGCCGTACTTCTTGTCGAAGCCCAGCACCGAGGCCATCACGACCGAGGCGCAGTCGGTCAACGGGATGAAGCCGATGCGCACCTCCTCTTTTTCGGGCTTGTCGGAGCCTTGTGCGTAGACGGCGGTGTTCAGGCCCGGCACGAGGCCGATTGCGCTGGCTGCGGCGGCGCCCTTGATCATGGTGCGACGGCTCATGTCGAGCTTCCGGGGGACAGGTGTGTTCATGGCGGTCGAGGTGGCGATGTGTAGAACAAAAAGGCGTCCGCACTGACCCGGCCGAGTGGCCGGAATTCGTGGGGACGCCATCGTCCTGCGCAAGCCCACCCGCTTTGGTGCGCTCGCGCTGTGTCAGAAGATCGCCGTTGACCTTCTGCACTGCAACATGCAAACGCTGTGCCACGCGTCGACTCGGTCAACGCACGCCGACGGTGCGCTGTCGCGATGCCGACGTGTCAGGTGAGGAGGTCGGCCACGTCGATCACGCGCTGCGAGACCTCAGCGACCTTCAGGCCTTTGTCCATCGCCATCTTGCGAAGCCGGGCATAGGCTTCTTCTTCGGCGATTCCCTGGCTGCGCATCAGGATGCCTTTGGCACGGTCGACGACCTTGCGGCCCGACAGTTCGGTGCGCGCCGCGGCCAGCTCGTGGCGCATCGCTTCTTCGTGCTGGAAACGTGCAAGCGCGACTTCGAGCACCGGTTTGACGCGGTCTGGCGCCAGGCCTGCGACCACGTAGGCCGTGACGCCCGCCGCAATTGCTTGCTGAATGTGCGTCGTGTCGCTGTCTTCGGTGAACAGCACGATCGGGCGGCGCGCATCGCGCGTGGCCACGACGATGTGCTCGAGCATGTCGCGCGCACCGCTCTCGGCATCGACGACGATCATGTCGGGGCCGATTTGCGCGAGGCGCTCCGGCAAGAACACATCGGCAGGCAACACCGCGACGATGTTGTAGCCGCCTTCGAGCAGCCCGATGCGCAGCCAGCGCGAGCGGCGCACTTCGGTTTCGGAGGCGGGGTCGGGCACGTCTGCTGCCGGCGAGTCGGGCGCGATGATGACGATGCGCAAGATGGCGGATGTTGGCATGCTCCCGAGAGAGCAACAATCACGCCAGTCAGCCTGCCTGCAGACGGGCCGGAAAAGTCAGCGGTCGACGTGGGTCGCTGAGAGCGCGCGACGCAACCAGCCACCCAACGGACGCAGCGAGCCGAAAAGCGAATCGACCACCGGCACTTCGCGCATTGCGATGAGGTCACGCGATTCGAGCATGTCGATGAAGGTGCGCACCTCGTGACGACGGATGCCGCTGCACTCGGCCAACTGTGCAAGCGTCATGTGGCGGTGCGACATGTCGCTCAACATGCGCCGATAGGCGATGCGATCGAACGGCGCGCGCAACTGCGGCCAAGCGAGGAGGCGATATTCTTTCATGGGGCCAACGACTCGTTTATGAAGGCCCCGGATCTGTGCCGTGGCTCGACTGGAGTGCGCAGGGTAGGCGCTTATCGACGCCACGGGAAGAGCTTTGTGCACAAATTGCGGGGAAATACTGATGGCCAAACCTGCACCAATCGCCTTCCAGCGCATTCCAATGAAGCTCAGGATGGTTTTTGCAAGATGCGATTGACCTCGGTTTGCCAAGGCAACGCATGCACGAGTTGGTGCAAATGAAGAGCAACTTGGGCGTGCGTCAGCTCTTCACCTTTCACGTCGAGCAGACGAAGGTTGGTCACCACGCCAAGCGGGTCGGCCATCGCAACCACGCCTTGGCGCAACTCCACCCAGTCCCAGGCCACGCCGGCGGCGCGAGTTTCGTTGTGGTCGCCCCAAAGCGTCTGGCCGCTGCAGGGGCCGTCGTTGTCGCCAAGAGTCAACACTCTCGTGCCCAAGTGGACGAAGTGCAAATCGGGCGCCGAAGCAGCCTGCCACAATACAGGGGCCCACGCGTAGACGACCCATGCGGGTGTCATGTGGGCAGACAACGTCGTTGCGTCGATGGTCGAACCTCATTTGAGTGGATTGAGCAATCTGTGTAGTTTGGCAATGGCCTCAAGACTTGCCATCTGTCAACATTTACAGGTTTGGCACGTGAGTTCCGCGTATTCGTGACCAAATGCACTGCGTGGATTGAAGGAGCGGCATGCTTCAGGGCGGTTTCTCGGAAGTGCTGAAAAGTCGGGATCGCCACGAGTTCCAGGGGGAACTCGTGGCGTTCGCACGACGTCTCGGCTTCGAGACGGTCGCCGCAACGGTCGTGATCGACCACATGCTCGGCGAGGCTGAGTTCATCAACATCGACAACACGCCGCGTGCCTACAAAGAGACTTTCAACGATCGGAAAAATGCGCGCAGAGATCCGGTTATGCAGCATTGCAAACGGAACAGCGTACCCATCATTTGGGACCAGTCGACCTATGTGAGCAATGGCTTGGGCGACAAATGGGAAGAGCAGGCTCGCTTCGGGATGAGCAACGGCATTTGTCTGGCCCTTCACTTGCCCGAAGGTCGGCACTTTATTCTCGGCGTCGAGCGCGACCGACCGGTGCCGGCCGATGCCACCGAGTTGACGCGGCTGGTTGCAGAGTTGCAGCTGTTTGCGGTGTATGCCCAAGATGCCGCGTTGCGTATTCTTGTGCCCATCAAGCATCATCCGGATGCACCGTCATTGACGCCTCGCGAACTCGAATCGTTGCGGTGGACGATGGAAGGCAAGACGGCTTGGGAGGTCGGTGATGTGCTCGGTATTTCGGAGCGCACCGCTGCGCTCCATGTAAACAACGCGACGCACAAGCTTGGGTGCATCAACAAGCACCAGGCGGTGTTGGCCGCCTTGCGGCTGGGCCTTTTGCGGTGAACCATGCATTGACTCACCGCCGAACTTTGCATGTGGTTTCAATCCCTACCCTGTAAGAGTTGACAGTTACCGGATCGCTTGAGCTCTGTTGGAATTCGCTCTTGCACGCGGTGCGTGCAACCAGCCCAACCCCCGGAGTTCCAAATGCAAACCAAAGCCTTCGCCGATCTGAACGTCAACACCATTGCCAAGCGTGATGAAGCCGCACGAGTGACCGGCTCTGCACCCTTGGAGTTGAACCTTGGCGACCTGGCGTTCGTGTCCGGGGGTGGTTCGCCACACGGCAGTTGGGCAGCGAGCGCCGTGGCCACGGCAACGGTGAGTTCGCCCCACGGCAGCTGGTAATTTCGAAGGCCGTGCGCAGTTTCTTCCGTCCGGAAGCCCTCGAGCATGGCCGACACGACTGGCTGGGCAGCATTCAACTGATCCGGCCGGTTTCACTGGCGGTTTTCACGGCGGTTGCGGTGGCAACAGCAGCGGCGATCGGGCACCTATCTCACGCTCGGTGAGTACACCCGGAAGGCGCGGGTCATCGGTTATCTCGTGCCCGATCGTGGCGTGATTCGCTTGCTGACACCGCAGGCCGCAACGCTTGTCGAAAGTCACGCGGTCGAAGGCGCCTCCGTGAGTCGCGGCGAGGTTTTGTTCGTCCTGGCTGTCGGTCAGGCAACGCTGAGCGGCGACACCCAGGCCGCCGTGCAAAGCAGCATCGCTTCGCGCATGCTGAGTCTTCAGGGCAGTGCGCGCCAGCGTGATTTGCTGGAACAGACGCAGCTTGCCGCCATCGATCGCCAGATCGGCGAAATGCAGCGCGAGTTCGATTCGATGAAGATCGAGTCCGACCTCCAACGCCAACGACTCGCGCTCGCCGAACAGGCGCAGTCGCAATACGAATCCCTTCGAAACGACAACTTCGTCTCGGCGGCGCAAGTGCGCACGAAGGCCGAAGAAGTGCTCAACGTCAAGTCCCAGCTGCAAGGACTGGAGCGCCAGCGCAACGCGCGCCTGCGAGAGATCGCGGCGCTGCACGCGCAGCGCCGTGAGTTGCCGCTGCAGGCGCAGAGCGCGCGGGGCGCGATCGACCGCGACGTCGCAGCGCTTTCGCAAATGGCAGCCGAAACCGAGGCGCGGCAGCGCATCGTCGTGCGCGCGCCGCAAGACGGCGTCGTCAGCGGCGTGCTCGCCTCGCTGGGGCAAACGGTGACGCCCGCGGTCGCGCTGGCGAGCCTGCTGCCGGCCGATGCCAAGTTGCAGGCGCAGCTTTTCGCGCCGTCGAACGCGGTCGGCTTCGTGCGCGCGAGCCAGCACGTGCAACTGCGCTACCAGGCGTTCCCGTACCAGAAGTTCGGCCATCAGTCGGGCGAAGTGGTGCAGGTGTCACGCTCACCGTTGCAGGCCTCCGAATTGGTCGGCCTCTCTCTGCCGGCTGCGCTGATTGCGAGCGGTGAGCCGCTGTACCGCATCACCGTTGCGCTCGACCGCCAAAACGTCGCGGCCTACGGGCAAGCCCAAGCGCTCGCGCCGGGCATGCAGCTCGAAGCCGATGTGCTGCTTGACCGGCGCCGGCTGATCGAATGGCTGTTCGAGCCGGTGCTGGGCATCGCCGGCCGGGTTTGACGCGATGAGTCGCGCCACGGCGTCATGACAACGGCCGCTTGGCTCGACGGCCTGCGCCTGGGCTTGGGCGGGCGCCGCCTGCCGGTCATCTTGCAAACCGAAGCCGCCGAGTGCGGTCTGGCCTGCATCGCGATGGCCGCCGCACACCACGGGTTGCGCAGCGATTTGCCGACCTTGCGTCAGCGTTTTCAGATGTCGTTGAAAGGCGCGACGATGGCCGATCTGGTGCGCATCGCCGGCCACTTGCAACTCAACGCGCGCGCACTCCGCGCCGAGATGTCGCACCTGCCCGATCTGGTGCTGCCCTGCATCCTGCACTGGGACCTGAATCACTTTGTCGTGCTGAAAGACGTGACACGTGGCGTGGCCGTGATTCACGACCCGGCGCGCGGTGTGCGGCGGCTGTCGATGGCCGAGGTATCGAAGCATTTCACGGGCGTCGTGCTGGAGCTCACGCCACAGGCCGACTTCAAGCCGCGCACCGAACAGCAGTCGGTCACCTTGCGCCAGTTGCTCGGCCGCGTCACCGGCCTGCGGCGCTCGCTGTTGCAGATTTTCACGCTGGCACTGACGCTCGAGGCCTTCTTGTTGCTCTCGCCGTTTTTCATGCAGTGGGTCGTTGACAGCGTGCTCGTCGGCGTCGACCGCGACTTGCTGGTCACCCTCGGCATCGGCTTCGGGCTCCTGGTGCTGATCCAGGTCGCGACCGGCGCGATCCGCTCGTGGGCCGTATTGCACCTGTCGACGACGTTGAACCTGCAGTGGCTTGCCAATGTGTTCGCACACCTGATGCGCCTGCCGGTCGCGTGGTTCGAGAAACGCCACACGGGCGACGTGATGTCGCGTTTCGAGGCGGTGCAGAAGATCCAGCAAACGCTGACCACCAGCTTCATCGAAGCGGTGCTCGACGGCCTGCTGGTGGTTGTCACGCTCGTGATGATGCTGATCTACAGCGCGTTGCTGACCGCGATCGCGGTCGGTGCAGTGGCCGTCTACGCTGTGCTGCGCTGGGTGTTCTTCCGCCCGCTGCGTGAGGCGACCGAGGAGTCGATCGTTTTCGAGGCCAAGCGCGCCAGCCACTTTCTCGAGTCGCTGCGCGGCGTGCAGTCAATCAAACTGTTCAACCGGCAAGAGGATCGGCAGGCGCGCTTCATGAACCTCGTCGTCGATGCGATGAACGCCAACATCGCGACGCGCAAGCTCGACCTGATGTTCAGTGTCGGCCACAAGCTGGTGTTCGGCATCGAGCGCATCGCCATCGTCTGGGTCGGCGCGCTGCTGGTGATGGACCACACGTTTTCGGTCGGCATGCTGTTCGCGTTCATCGCTTACAAGGAGCAGTTCGCGACTCGCATCAGCGCGCTGATCGACAAGTTCGTCGACGTGAAAATGCTCAAGTTGCAAGGCGAGCGTCTGGCCGACATCGTGCTCACCGCGCCCGAGCCGCAGGCCGAGTTCGTTGTGCCCGGCAACGAACTGCCGATCACCCTCGAGCTGCGCAACATCCAGTTCGCGTATTCCGAGTCGGAACCGCAGGTGCTGCGGGGCCTGAGCCTGCTGATCGAGCCGGGTGAGTCGGTCGCGATCGTCGGGCCCTCGGGCTGCGGCAAGACGACGCTGCTCAAGCTGATGCTGGGCGTGCACGCACCGCAGTCGGGCCAAATCCGCATCGGTGGCGTGCCGTTGGCGCGGCTCGGCATGCGCGCCTGGCGCGACATGATCGGCACCGTGATGCAGGACGACCAGCTCTTCGCCGGTTCGATCACCGACAACATCAGTTTCTTCGATCCCCAAGCCGACCCGGAGTGGGTCGCGCAGTGCGCTCGCGTCGCCGCGGTGATCGACGACATCGAAGCGATGCCGATGGGCTTTCACACCTTGATTGGCGACATGAGCGGCAGCATCTCGGGCGGTCAACGCCAGCGCATTCTGCTGGCGCGAGCGTTGTACAAGCGGCCGAAAATACTGTTCCTCGACGAGGCCACCAGCGCACTCGATGTCGATCGCGAACGCGAGGTGAACCTGGCCATCAAGCAGCTCGAGCTCACGCGCATCATCGTCGCGCACCGGCCCGAGACGATCGCCTCGGCGAGCCGCGTGATCGTGCTGCACGACGGCAAGGTTTCGCAAGATTTGCGCAGCGTGCCGGGTGGTGGCAGCAGTCACGCCAGATAGCCTCGCGGCGCGGCGTTTGCAGCCCGCCGCCTAAACTCGGCGCATGAACATTTTGGGGATCGAATCGTCTTGCGATGAGACCGGCGTCGCGCTCGTCCAGACAGCGGGCGAGAGCACGCCCAGGCTTCGCGCACATGCGCTGCACAGCCAGATCGACATGCACCAGGCTTACGGCGGCGTGGTGCCGGAGCTGGCGTCACGCGATCACATCCGGCGCGTTTTGCCATTGGCGCGGCAGGTGATGAGCGAGGCCGGTGCAGCGCTGGCTGATATCGATTTCGTGGCCTACACACGTGGCCCCGGGCTTGCAGGCGCACTGCTCGTGGGCGCGGGCGTGGCGTGCGCGTTGGCCGCTGCGTTGCAACGGCCAGCGATCGGCGTGCACCACCTCGAAGGGCATTTGCTGTCGCCTTTTTTGTCGGCCGACCCACCCGAGTTTCCGTTCATCGCGCTGCTGGTGTCGGGCGGCCACACCCAGCTGATGCGAGTCGAGGATGTCGGGCGTTACGAGCTGCTCGGCGAGACGATCGACGACGCTGCGGGCGAGGCTTTCGACAAGTCGGCCAAGCTGCTCGGACTCGGCTATCCGGGCGGCCCTGCACTCGCGCGCTTGGCGGCGTTCGGCGACGCGAGTGCATTCGCTTTGCCCCGCCCGCTTTTGCACAACGGCAACCTCGATTTTTCGTTCGCCGGTCTCAAGACGGCCGTGCGCACGCAGGCGATGAAGCTCGGCAATCTTTGTGAGCAAGACAAAGCCAACCTCGCTGCCGCCACGCAGGAGGCCATCGTCGACGTGCTCGTTCGCAAGTCACTGCAGGCGTTGCGCGAAACCGCGTTAAGACGCATCGTTGTGGCGGGCGGTGTCGGCGCGAACCTGCAGCTGCGCGAACGACTGAACGGCGAGTGCGGCAAACGCCAGATCCGTGTGCATTACCCGGAGCTGGCGCTGTGCACCGACAACGGCGCGATGATCGCACTCGCCGCCGCGATGCGGCTGCAGCGCGGCAACGCCGCAGCGTCGACCGACTGCGCTTTCAACGTGCTGCCACGCTGGCCGTTGGTGGCGGCTTAGTTGTTGGCAAGTTGCGTTGCGCCGGTCACGACCGTCTTCGCCAGCGTCAGCGTGAGCACGCCGTTCTCGAACCTGGCTTGCAACGCCATCTTCGCAGTTTGAAAGTTTTGATTTCAAGGGACTCGAGTTTGATGATTTTGCGAAACGTTTTGATCACGTTTGCAGCAGTTTGCGGGTTGATTGCAGGCGGCGCCCACGCGGCGCCCGAGCCGATCCGGATCGGGATGATCGTAGGAATGTCTGGCCCGTTCGGCAATGCCGGCGAAGCGGTGTACCGCAACCTGTTGACCGCGGTCGAGCGCATCAACGCGCGCGGCGGCGTCAAGCTGCCGGGCGGCGCGCGGCCGTTCGAGTTGCTGCGTTTCGACAGCAAGGGCAACAACGAGGAGACGCTCGCGATGTTGAAGGCGGCGCTCGACCAGCAGGTCGGCTTCGTGATGCAGGGCAACAGCTCGGCAGCGGCTGCGGTGCTGGTCGATGCGTTGAACAAGCACACCGAGCGCGAGCCTGAGCGTCGCGCGCTGTTCCTGAACTACTCGGCGGTCGACCCGGTGCTGACGAACGAGAAGTGCAGCTTCTGGCACTTCAGATTCGATGCGCACGTCGACATGCGGTTGGCCGCACTGACCGACGTGTTGCGCGACGACGCCGCCGTCAAGAAAATCTACCTGATCGGGCAGGACTACAGCTTCGGCCAGCAGTTGTCGAAGCAGGCGAGAGCGAGCATCAAAGCCAAGCGCCCCGACATCGTGATCGACGGTGACGAGCTCCATCCGCTCGGCCGTGTGAAAGACTTTTTGCCGTACGCCGCAAAGATCAAGGCCAGCGGCGCGCAGGCAGTGGTCACGGGCAACTGGGGCAACGACCTCACGCTGCTGATCAAGGCATCGCGTGAAGCGGGCGTCGATGCGCGCTTCTACACGTTCTACGGCAACGCCCTCGGTGCGCCAGCCGCGATCGGCGAAGCCGGTGTGGGCCGCGTGCTCGCAGTGGCCGAGTGGGACCCGAACGTCGGCACGGCCGCATCCGAGCGTTTCTACGCGAGCTTTCGCGCGCGCTTTCCGAAACCGGCCGACGACTACGTGCATGCCCGCATGCAAGTGATGGTCGAGATGCTCGCCGGCACGATTGAGCGTGCGCGCAGCACCGACGCGGTGGCGGTCGCGCGGGCGCTCAAAGGCATGAAGCTCGACCGCGCGACGCTCGGCGGTTTACACGAGGGCACGATGCGCGCCGCCGATCACCAGTTCATCCAGCCGCTGTATGTCAGCGTGATGGAACGTGCGGGCGGCGCGGGCGTACCGCACGACAACGAAGGCTCGGGCTTCGGGTTCAAGACGGTTCGTTACTTCGAGCCGCGCCAGACCGAACAGCCCACCACCTGCCGGATGCAACGCCCCGAAGGCGTTTGACGCGACAGGCTCGAATCGCTCCCCAGTCTATAATTACAGGCTGGGTTTTTTGCACCACCATGCAGAAGCGCAGCAAAGGCACGCCACTGGTCGGTTTCACCGGTGTGCGCAAGTGGGGCCTCAATTCCTTTATGGGAGACGGGGCGCAACCGAAACCGTGGCATTCCGCAATGGCGCAACAACGAGCGCCGGGGTGACTCGGTTTCATGAACTGGAAACGAGAAAAGTCCAACGCCACCATCGACAAAGCCGCCATCGTTGCGGAACACGCCCGCAGCACCAGCGACACGGGATCGCCCGAAGTGCAAG
Source organism: Rhizobacter sp. (assembly GCA_031363645.1). GTDB lineage: Bacteria > Pseudomonadota > Gammaproteobacteria > Burkholderiales > Burkholderiaceae_C > LMDS01. The sequence goes on from JANLUW010000355.1 coordinate 28,643, forward strand.
TCGCCATCCTCACGGCGCGCATCAACGACTTGACGCCGCACTTCAAGGCCCACATGAAAGACCACCACGGTCGCCGTGGGTTGCTGAAGATGGTGAATCAGCGCAAGAGCCTGCTGTCGTACCTGAAAGGCCGCGACGCGCCGCGGTACATCGCTTTGATTCAAAAGCTGGGCCTGCGCAAGTAAGCGAAGTTCGAGGTCAGAGAGCCTGTCTGGAATTCGCCAGTACAGGCTTTTCGTTTTTCTGTCGTCCCTATGCAATCAGGGCAGGAATTGCCGGCGCTGATGTGTCATTCCACCGATGTTCTTCCCGACAAGGCATCGCTGGAATGGCATCTCGCCCAAGGTTCCGTGTTCAGGGCCCGACGCGACACAACAACTGGAGAGACACGCATGAGCATGTACAACAAAGTCACCAAGACCTTTCAATGGGGTCAGCACACCGTCATCCTCGAGACCGGTGAAATCTCCCGCCAGGCTGGCGGCGCTGTCATCGTGAACATCGAAGACACCGTGGTGCTCGCAACCGTCGTCGCCGCCAAGAACCCGAAGCCAGGGCAAGACTTCTTCCCGCTGACGGTCGACTACATCGAGAAAACGTACGCGGCAGGCAAGATCCCGGGCAGCTTCTTCAAGCGCGAAGGCCGCCCGAGCGAGCTCGAAACGCTGACCTCGCGCCTGATCGACCGCCCGCTGCGCCCGCTGTTCCCCGAAGGCTTCTACAACGAAGTGCAGGTCGTCGTGCACGTGCTGTCGCTGAACCCGGAAGTCTCGGCCGACATCGCCGCGCTGATCGGCTCGAGTGCCGCGTTGGCGATTTCGGGCATCCCGTTCAACGGCCCTGTGGGCGCCGCGCGCGTGGGCTACATCAACGGCCAGTACGTGCTAAACCCGGGCAAGACGCAGTTGCTTGATTCAAAGATGGACCTGATCGTCGCCGGCACCGAGAGCGCCGTGCTGATGGTCGAATCTGAAGCGCAGCAGCTCAGCGAAGAAATCATGCTGGGCGGCATCGTGTTCGGCCAGGAGCAAAGCAAAATCGCCATCAACGCGGTTCACGACCTGGTGCGTGACGCCGGCAAGCCCGCCTGGGATTGGGCTGCGCCCGCGAAAGACGAGCTCTTCATCGCGAAGGTCGGCGGGCTCGCCGAGGCACCGCTGCGCGAGGCCTACCAAATCCGCTCGAAGCAGGCGCGCACGCAAGCCACTCGCGCCGTCACGGCCGCGACCATCGCTTCGTTGCAGGGCGAGGGCGTGGCCTTCGACAAGGTCAACCTCGACAACGTGCTGTTCGACATCGAAGCCAAGATCGTGCGCAGCCAGATCCTGGCCGGCGAGCCGCGCATCGACGGTCGCGACACCCGCACCGTGCGCGCGATCGAAATCCGCAACAGCGTGCTGCCACGGGCCCACGGTTCGTCGCTGTTCACGCGTGGCGAAACGCAGGCACTGGTCGCCGCCACGCTCGGCACCGCGCGCGACGCGCAGCGCATCGACGCACTCGCCGGTGAGTACACCGAACATTTCATGATGCACTACAACATGCCTCCGTTCGCCACTGGCGAAACCGGGCGCGTGGGCACGCCGAAACGCCGCGAAATCGGCCATGGGCGCCTCGCCAAGCGCGCATTGGTGGCGGTGTTGCCGAGCCAGGCCGACTTCCCGTACTCGATGCGGGTGGTGTCTGAGATCACCGAGTCGAACGGCTCCTCGTCGATGGCTTCGGTGTGCGGCGGCTGCCTCGCGCTGATGGACGCTGGCGTGCCGTTAAAGGCGCACGTCGCGGGCATCGCGATGGGCCTGATCAAGGACGGCGCCAAGTTCGCCGTGCTGACCGACATCCTCGGCGACGAAGATCACCTCGGCGACATGGACTTCAAGGTCGCCGGCACGACCGCTGGTGTGACCGCGCTGCAGATGGACATCAAGATCCAGGGCATCACGAAAGAGATCATGCAGGTGGCCCTGGCCCAGGCCAAGGAAGCGCGCCTGCACATCCTG
>JANLUW010000378.1:0-6176 GCA_031363645.1 Rhizobacter sp.
CGCGAAAGGCATTGCCGCTGCTCGAGAAGAGCGTGTCCGAGACCTGCTTGACCGAGTTGTAGATCGACTTGACGATCGGGATCTTGCTCAACACCCGGCTGCCTTGGCGCAACCACCACTGCCCGAAGATATTGGTCGCGAACACACCGGTGACGAGCAGGCCGAGCAGCATCACGATCACGCCGAGGCCGGGAACGCGCAGCAGCATGTCGATCGCCGGCTCAGCGGCCGCAGGCAGCACCGCCTTGCCGGCGTTGAGGAACCATCCGAACACACCGTCGAGCATGCCGAGCACGGCCTGCAGCACCCAAATCGTGATGGCAAGCGGAAGCCAGACGAGCAGGCCGGCGATGAGGTATTTCTTCACGGCGTTCTATGGCGTGACCGCGCGGTCACTTGCTCTCGGACTTCGGTGTGGACGGGGCGGCTGCCGGGGCCGGAGACGGCGCCGCGGCCGCGGGCGCGGCATCGCTTTTGGCGGCAGGCGCAGGCGCCGGCACCGCGGTGTCGGCCTTGTCTGACTTATCGGATTTGTCGGGCTTGTCGGTCTTGGGCGCGTCGTCCGCAGCGCCGTCGGCCGGCTTCGCGGGGCCTTTGTCGCCACCGCGAAAGTCGGTGACGTACCAACCCGAGCCCTTGAGCTGAAAGCCCGCGGCGGTGACTTGCTTGACGAAGGTGGATGCGCCGCATTCAGGGCACACGGTGAGCAATGGGTCGGACATCTTTTGCAGCACATCCTTCGCGTGCCCGCAGGTGCTGCAGCGATAGGCGTAGATCGGCATGGCCTGGCCTTTGTCCTTCTGTTTTTGAACCGAAGTTCGAGAGCGAAAATTTTGGGCGGAAAACCCCGAATTATACGGCGTGGCCAGCGCTCGCCGCCGGGCGTGGCGGCTGCGTCAACGCCAGTGCAGCCACAGCTGCGAGCCGGCCACCCCGAGCGCCAGACCCGCGGCAAGGCAGATCACGGCGTAAAGCGCATGGCGCGTGCGCCGTTGCTCGACGATCAGCGTCTCGAGCAGCCGCTGCTCTGCCGCGGCGCGCGGTTGCAGTGCCCTGTGAATCAAGCGCGGCAGCTCGGGCAGCAGCTGCACGTAGCGCGGCGCCTCGCGCTTGAGGCCATCGACGAAGCCGAGCCAACCGACCTGCTGGTTCATCCACTGTTCCAAAAACGGCTTGGCCGTGTTCCACAGGTCGAGCTCGGGGTCGAGCTGGCGGCCGAGGCCTTCGACGTTCAGCAGCGTCTTTTGGAGCAGCACGAGCTGCGGCTGGATCTCGACGTTGAAACGCCGCGAGGTCTGGAACAAGCGCAGCAGCACCTGGCCGAGCGAGATGTCTTTGAGCGGTCGGTCGAAGTGCGGTTCGCAGACGGCGCGGATCGCCCCTTCGAGCTCGTCGACGCGCGTGTTCGCCGGCACCCAACCCGATTCGACGTGCAGTTCGGCAACCCGCTTGTAGTCGCGCCGAAAGAACGCGATGAAGTTCTGCGCGAGGTATTCCTTGTCGACCTCGGTCAGCGTGCCGACGATGCCGAAGTCGAGCGCGATGTAGCGCCCGAAGCTCTCGGGCGCGACCGAGACCTGGATGTTGCCCGGGTGCATGTCGGCGTGAAAGAAGCCGTCGCGAAACACCTGCGTGAAGAAGATCGTGACGCCGTCGCGCGCGAGCTTCGGGATGTCGACACCGGCATCGCGCAACCGCTGCACCTGGCTGATCGGCAGGCCGTTCATGCGCTCCATCACGATCACGCCCTGGGTGCACAGATCCCAGTGCATCTCGGGCACCAGGATCAGGTCGAGGCTGGCCATGTTGCGGCGCAGTTGCGCGGCATTGGCGGCCTCGCGCACGAGGTCGAGCTCGTCGTGAAGGTAGTTGGCAAATTCGGCCACCACCTGGCGCGGCTTCAAGCGCTTGCCGTCGGCAGAAAAACGCTCGATCCAACGTGCCAACGTGCCGATCAGCGCGAGGTCGTCGTCCATCACTTCGAGCATGCCGGGGCGCAGCACCTTTACCGCCACCTCGCGGCCGTCTTTGAGCCGCGCGAAATGCACCTGCGCGATCGATGCGCTGGCCACGGGCTCGGTGTCGAAGCGCTCGAAGATCGCCTCGATCGGCCGGCCGAACGCTTTTTCGACCAGCGCGCGCGCCTGCGCTGCCGCGAACCGCGGCACGCGGTATTGAAGCTTGGCGAGTTCGTCGGCGATGTCGGGCGGCAGCAGGTCACGCCGCGTCGACAACACCTGGCCGAACTTGACGAAGATCGGGCCGAGGCGCTCGAGGCCGAGCCGCAGCCGCTCGCCGCGTGGCGCGTCGAGCGTGCGGCCGATCGTCATCACGCGAACCAACGCGCGCACCCAGCGCTGCCGGAAGCTGGAGAGCGCGAGCTCGTCCAGACCGTAGCGCAGCACCGTGACCGTGATGAAGATCAGTCGCGCGAGGTTCCTCATTTCGGCGGAAATCCCGCCGCGCCGTCGCGCCCTCTCGTGACCAGGCCGCTGAGCGTGCGCACCGCTTCGCGCAGCCCGGCCGCGACCCCGCCGGCCACGCGTGCGATCTCACGCGCCGGCGCCTGGCCGACGATGCCGGCGAGGTCGTCCTGCACGTCCCAACGCAGGTTGTCGAACAGCCAGTTCAGGTCGGTCGCGAAGGCCGCGTCGCCGGCGACCTCGACCTTTGGCCGCGTGCCCGCGAGGGCTTGCGCCATCGCCATGGCGGGGTTCGAGGCGTCGATGGCCACGCGCAAGTCGGGCTCGGACAAGGCTTCGTCACCGCACCACTCGATCAGCCCGGCCGGCGTGACACGAAACGCGGTCGACGGCAGCGCCGGCAGCAGCGCCGGCCAGCCGTCGAAATGCAATTGGATGCAGCGCCCGGCATGCGCGCGCAGGCGATCGGTCGCGACCGGCTCGGATGCGAGAACGTGGTTGACGAGCAAAGTGACGCGCTCGATGGCCGCACTGCCGAGCAGCGAGTTGAGAGTGTGAAACATGCACGGATTGTAGGCATGCGCCCGGGCGTTGCCCCCCCGAGTCACGGCTGGCGCAGCGTGGCTTTTGATAGAGAATCCGCCGGCACCCTGTCGCAGTACCAACCCAGGGGCACACACCATGCTTGCATGCATCGCCGGGATCATTTGCCTCAAGAGCCCAGCACGCCCAACCTTTCCTGACCCACATCGGGCCGGCGCGACACCACGAATCCATGTTTGAAGATCGGACCTACAAGCGAACTTTCTACAACGCGCCGCAGTCGGTGACGTCGCTCGTGGCGGCGTTTCTGGAACCCGGCATCACGGTGCTGACGTTCTTGTTTGTCACGCTCTATGCCAACGAGCCCGTCGACCGGCCAGCGCTGACGCTCTGCCTGCTGGTTTTCGCCCTCACGTTTCCCGGGCGCAACCGGTTTCGCGACAACCTGATCGCCGCTGGGGTCGACATCCTGTCGTCCTGGGTCATGCTGGTGGCGATCTTGGCGCTGTGCGGCTACGCGACCCGCAGCCTCCACTACTTCGAGAACGAAGTGCTGATCGACTGGCTCATCGCCACGCCGATCCTGCAGTGGCTGGCGGTCTGGATCGGCAACCTGACGACGCGGTGGCTCTCGGCCCAACCCTCGGCACGGCGCACGGTGATCATCGTCGGCGCGGGCGCGCTCGGGGTCAAAGTGGCCAAGGCGTTGAGGCAAAGTGCCGACCACGGCGTCGACTTCGTCGGCTATTTCGACGATCGCACTGACGAGCGGCTGCACACAGAAGCGAGCGCCGAGCGCCTGGGCGGCCTGAAAGACGTGGCCACCTACGCGGTGGAGCACGGTGTGCGCGAGGTCTACATCACGCTGCCGCTGGGCTCGCAGCCGCGCATCGTCGAGTTGCTCGAGCAGGTGCAGGGAACGACCGCCTCGCTGTTCTTCGTGCCAGACGTGTTCGGCATCAGCATCATCCAGGGCCGCCTGCAGGACATGAACGGCGTGCCGGTCGTCGGCATATGCGAGACGCCGTTCACCGGCACCAACGAACTCGTCAAGCGGCTCAGCGACATCGTGCTGGGCGCGCTGATCTTGCTGCTGATCGCGCCGGTGCTGCTCGCCATCTGGATCGGTGTCAAGCTGAGTTCGCCCGGCCCGGCGATTTTCAAGCAGCGCCGCAACGGCCTCGATGGCGACGAAATCATCGTCTACAAGTTTCGCTCGATGCGCTCGCTCGACAACGGCCCGGTGGTGCGGCAAGCCACCAAAGACGACCCGCGCATCACGCGCTTCGGCGCCTTCATCCGCCGCACCTCGCTCGACGAGCTGCCGCAGTTCATCAACGTGCTGCAGGGCCGCATGAGCATCGTCGGCCCGCGCCCGCACGCGGTGGCGCACAACGAGCAGTACCGCCAAATCATCAAGGCCTACATGGTGCGCCACAAGGTCAAGCCCGGCATCACCGGTTGGGCGCAGGTGAACGGCCACCGCGGCGAGACCGATACGATCGAGAAGATGCAGGCTCGCGTCGAATACGATCTTGAGTACCTGCGCAACTGGTCGCTCGGGCTCGATCTGCAAATCATCGCGCGCACGATCCGGTTGGTTTTTTTCGATCGGCACGCTTACTGAACACACCACTGGCTGTGCGGCATCTGGCTGCAACCGGTGCCCTCGCCTCTGCCTCTGCCTCTGGAGACATCGAATGCAAACCCGAAAAAACGCCCCGGTGCCCCGCCGACGCCCACTGGGCATGGCTTTGGCCACGCTGGTCAGCTGCTCGGCATGGGCGGCTGAACCGACGCCGTGGTACGTCGGCGTGAGCCAATCGCTGACGCACGACTCGAACGTTTACCGCCTCGGTGAAAACGTTCCCGACCCCGACGGCCTGGGCCGTGGCGACAACTATTCGAGCACCGGTTTGCTCGGCGGGTTCGACCAGTCGATCGGCCGGCAGCGCGTTCATGCGGCAGCGAATATTCGCTACAACAAGTATCAGGACCACGACAAACTGAACAACACCAGCTACGGCGTCGACGCCGGCTGGGACTGGGCCACGATCGCCAACCTCTCGGGCAATGTCAACGCGAGCGCCAACCAAAGCCTCGCGGCCCTCGACGGCAACTCGACCCGGCAAACCACCGACCGCAACATCCTGAAGACCGACCAAGTCTCGACCACGGTGCGATGGGGCGGCGCGGGAAGGTTGTCGGCGCAAGGCGACTACGCGCACAGCCGGGTCAACTATTCGTCGACGGCATCGGCGAATTCCGACTCGTCGGCCGACACAGGCAGCCTCGGCACCTACTACAGCCTGAACCCCGACCTGCGCGTCGGCGGCGCCTTCCGGTTGACCCGCACCGTTTCGCAAAACGGCATTTTGTTGTCGACGAACCCGAACACGTACGCCCCGAACAGCACCAACGGGCGCAACCTCGATCTCTTGGTCGATTGGCAATCGACCGCGCAAACAGGCGTGAACGCGCGCATCAGCTTTACGCGCCAATCGAACTCGGGCGCCACGGCGCAAGACTTCTCGGGCCTCACCGGGTCGTTGTCGGCACGGTATGCGCCCACCGCGAAGGTGTCGTTCGTCACCGCTTACACGCGCGATGCCGGCACCAACGGTTCATTCTTCAACGTCGTCGCGCAGCCAGGCAACGCCCCCGTGACCGGCCTGAACGAGAGCAGCCAGGTGGCCGACAGCCTTTCGCTGCGCGCCAACTACGCGGCCACGGCGAAGACCAGCGTCAACGCCGGCTACCAATACCGCAACGCCAAGGTCGTCAACACGGTACAAGGCGGCGGCAACTCGGCCACGCCGAACAACTACAACGACCGGCAGCGCGTCGCCTCGCTTGGCGCGAGTTGGGCGATCACACGGGCGTGGCAGCTCTCGTGCAACCTGTCGCGCGAGAACCGCGATGTCGGCTCGTTGACCGGCTACGCCTACAGCGCCAACGTCGCCGCGTGCTCGACCCAGTTCACGCTGCGATGAGCGGTACGCGCATTCTGCTGACGGGTGCGACTGGCTTCATCGGCTCGCACACCTGGCTGAGCCTGCTGGCAGCGGGGTTTCGTGTGGTCGGGGTCGACAACTTCAGCAACAGCGCGCCCGAGGTGCTGAACCGCCTGCGCACGCTCAGCGGCACCGAGCCCGAGTTCGTGCGCGCCGACGTGTGCGACGCTGGCGCGATGGCCGCCGTGTTCGCTGC
>JANLUW010000407.1:0-1794 GCA_031363645.1 Rhizobacter sp.
CAAAAAGATTCGCCTGACGCAAGAGCGCGAGCCGGCGAACCTGAAGTGGGCCGAGGTCGGCGCCGACATCGTCGTCGAGGCGACCGGCCTGTTCCTGACCAAAGAAACGGGCCAAAAACACCTCGACGCCGGCGCAAAGAAAGTGATCTTCTCGGCGCCCTCGAAAGACGACACGCCGATGTTCGTCTTCGGCGTCAACGACAAGACCTACGCGGGCCAGGCGATCATCTCGAACGCGTCGTGCACGACCAATTGCCTCGCGCCGGTCGCGAAGGTGTTGAACGACAAGTGGGGCATCAAGCGCGGCCTGATGACGACGGTGCACGCGACCACTGCGACGCAAAAAACCGTCGACGGCCCGAGCAACAAAGACTGGCGCGGCGGCCGCGGCATCCTGGAGAACATCATCCCGTCGAGCACCGGCGCGGCCAAGGCGGTGGGCGTGGTGATCCCCGAGCTGAACAAGAAGCTGACCGGCATGTCGTTTCGCGTGCCGACCTCCGATGTGTCGGTGATCGACCTGACCGTCGAGCTCGAAAAACCCGCGACCTACGCCGAGATTTGTGCCGAAATGAAGGCGCAGTCGCAAGGTGCGATGAAGGGTGTGCTCGGCTACACCGAAGACAAGGTCGTCTCGACCGACTTCCGCGGCGAGTCGATGACCTCGGTGTTCGATGCCGACGCCGGCATCGCACTCGACAGCACCTTCGTGAAGGTCATCTCGTGGTATGACAACGAATGGGGCTACTCGAACAAGGTGCTCGAGATGGTGCGCGTGATCTCGAAATAACCGTCGTGGCGCGCGGCCTGTGACCGCGCTCGCGGCGGCACGGAGTCGCGGTCAGTGACATTACTTTGCGATCGGACTCGCCACAGCAATCATCTCGCCTCGCTGTACGGGTCCAATCCACACGCTTTGCACTGCGACACGCAGCGCAACAAAACTATCAACAGCAAGGATTCGAGACGTGAAGAACTTCAAGCGGTGGCCGGCGATCGGCGTGGTGGCGGCAGTGGCCGCGTTGGCGGGTTGCGGCGGTGGTGGCAGTGACAGTTCCTCGTCCAACGCGTCGGTCAGGCTGGTCAACGCGACACTCACCCATCCGTCGCTCGACCTGCTGGTCAATGCTGCCGTCGGCGCGGCCGGGACCGACGCCGACAAGGCCAGCGCTTATGTCACGCCCGCTGCCGGCAGCGTCACGCTGCAGATCAACGACAAGGGCGGCACCACCGCGCTCGCCGCTCTTGCGCCGAGCTTGACCGGCGGCAACCACTACACCGTGCTTGCCTACGAGTCGGGCGGTGCCGTCAAGTCGGCGATCTTGAATGAAGACTTCGCGGCTCCAGCGGCTGGCTCCGCCACACTGCGCCTCTTCGATGCTGCGGCCGAGGCCGGTACCCTCGACGTGTATGTCACGGCCAGCGCTTGCACCAGCCTCACGGGGGTGCCGACTTACAGCTTCACATCACCGACGACCACGAACTCGGTCTCGTTGACCCAGAGCCCCGGTACCTACAACGTGTGTGTCACGGCGCAGGGCGACCCGACCGATCTGCGCATGAGCCAGTCGATCACGCTCGCCGCCTTGCAGATCGCGACGGTGGTGATAACGCCGACCGTCGGTGGTCAGCTGATCAACAGTGCGCTGCTGGTCCAGCAGGGCGCCTACACCGCGGCGCGCAATCCGAATGCGCGGGTGCGGCTCGCAGCCGCCGTGTCCGGTGGCACGACAGTGAGCGCCACGACCGACGCAGGCATCGCCATCGACAGCAGCAGGTCGCCAGCCCTTGGTT
>JANLUW010000500.1:0-2109 GCA_031363645.1 Rhizobacter sp.
GCCAGGCGAGCCGTGGCTGTACCACTCGCTGCTGTCGGCGGCGCTCAACCTCAAGTTGCTCAACCCGCGCGAGGTGGTGGAGGCGGCCGAAGCGGCCTTCCACGCGGGCCATGCGCCGTTGGCGGGCGTTGAAGGTTTCGTGCGTCAGATCCTCGGGTGGCGCGAGTTCGTGCGCGGCATCTATTGGACCCAAATGCCGGCTTACCTCGAACACAACGCGCTCGACGCGCACGAACCCCTCCCCGGTTGGTACTGGTCTGCCGAAACCGACATGGCCTGCTTGCACGACGCGATCGGCCAGACGCTGACCCACGGCTATGCGCACCACATCCAGCGATTGATGGTGACCGGCCTGTACGCGTTGATGCTCGGCGTGGAACCGAAGCAGGTGCATGCGTGGTACCTCGCGGTTTACGTTGACGCGGTTGAGTGGGTCGAGTTGCCCAACGTGCTGGGCATGAGCCAGTACGCCGATGGCGGGGTGATGGGCAGCAAGCCGTACATCGCGACCGGCAAGTACATCGAACGCATGGGCGGCAAGCATTGCGCCGACTGCCGCTACGACCCAGCCCTGCGCGAAGGCGACCGGGCCTGCCCGTTCACGACGCTGTACTGGGACTTCTTGATGCGCCACGAAGCGCGCCTCGCGAAGAACCCGCGCATGGCGCTGCAGGTGAAAAATCTCGCGCGGTTGAGCGAGCCGCAAAAGCTCGCTGTGGTCGAGCGCGCGGGAGCGATCCGGCGTGGAGAGGTGGGTCAACGTGAGCCGGCTTGATCTTTTCCCTCCGACGCTCGCCGAGGCGCACGCGCGCATCGCGGCCGTGCGCCCGAGCGACTACGCGCGCACCCGCAACGCACTCGACGGCGCCGTGACCGGGCTCTCGCCTTACATCACGCACGGCTACATCGACCTGCCCGAAGTCGCGGCTGGCGTTGGCACGAATCACCGGATCGATCCGCAGCACAAGCTGATGTTCGAGCTCGGTTGGCGCGAGTTTTTTCGGCATGTGTGGCAGCACCGCGGCAATGCCATCTTGAGTTCGCTGCACGTCGGCCCGCTGCCCGACAACAACTACTCTCGCGAGCTGCCGCTCGACGTGCGCGAGGCCCGCACCGGCGTGCCGGCAATCGACACCGCCGTGCACACGCTCTACGCCACCGGCTACCTGCACAACCACGCGCGCATGTGGCTGGCCAGCTACCTGGTGCACCTGCGCCGCGTGCACTGGCGCGCGGGCGCCGATTGGCTCTATGCCCACCTGCTCGACGGCGATTTGGCCAGCAACCACCTGAGCTGGCAATGGGTGGCTGGAACGTTCAGCCACAAGCCCTACCTGTTCAACGCCGACAACGTGGCGCGCTATGCACCCGCCGCATGGCACAGCACCGGCAGCGTGATCGACACTTCGTACGAAGCGCTCGACGAGATCGCGCGCGGCGGTCGGCTGCCGGCTGTGCGTCCGAGTGGCGATGGCGTCGAAGAGCCGGCGCTGCACCATCGGCCGCCGGAGGCGATGCGTGCCGTGCGCGCGGACATCGCGTTTGTCGCCGACCGCGATGTCTGGTTGATCCACCCCTGGGCGCTGCGCGAACCGCCACCCGACTTGCCCACCGATGCGCTTCGCGTGTCGATCTGCGCCGCGGAGTTTCACGATGCGTGGGCCTGGAGCGACAAACGCTGGGATTTCGTCGGCACGCGGATGGCCGCGTTGTCGCCGCACTGCTGGCACGACAGCGCCGCGGCGATTTGCAACGCGCTGCGCGGCGCACGATCGGTGCACAGCGTCGACGACCCGCACCTCGATGCCGCGATCCGGCCGCTGACTGCGAACAGCCCGCCGCGCCACCTTTTCGCGGAGATCGAGCGGCCCTGCTCGTCGTTCTCGAAATGGTGGAAGCACGCGAGCGACACGCGCTGAACGATTCGATGACAACAACAGAGACGACGCCATGACGCCAATGCAAAACAATGTGGCCATCGTGACCGGTGCGCGCGGCGGCATCGGCGCCGAAGTGGTGGCGCGGCTCCGCAGCGCCGGGCACCGTGTGGCGGCCGTCGGGCGAGACGCCGCCTCGCTCGCCGAGGTGCCGGCCGACGCTCACCTCGCG
>JANLUW010000513.1:0-1834 GCA_031363645.1 Rhizobacter sp.
GACCGAACGCATCCCGATCCTGTCGAAAGACGTGCTCGGCATCCACCCGCGCAAGGTGTGCTTCTTGCCGGCGAGCGGCAAGGCGATAGTCAAGCGGCTCGCCCCGAGCAACACCGCGGCACTCGCCGCGCAAGACCGCGCGGCCGCGCAGCAGGTGGCGCCCGCAAGCGCGCGCGGCGGCTCAATAGATCTTTTCTAGGGCGCCGCACGCCATGGCCAAGACACGGGTGGTGGTGGACGACTCGGCGCTGGAGCGCAGCCTGCTCGCGGCCATCATCAACCGGCAGAGCGACATGGAGTGCGTCGGCACCGCGGCCGACCCGCTGATCGCGCGCGAGATGATCGGCACGCTTAACCCCGGTTTGATCATGCTCGATGTCGAGATGCCGCACATGGACGGCATCGACTTTCTCGGCAAGCTAATGCGGCTGCGGCCCACGCCGGTGGTGATGGTCTCGACCTTGACCGAGCGCGGCGCCGAGGTCACCTTGCGCGCGCTGGAACTCGGCGCGATCGACTTCGTCGCCAAGCCGAAGGTCGGCGTGGCGGACGGCTTGCGACTGCTCGCCGACGACATCACCGACAAGGTGCGCGTGGCCTCGACGGCGCAGATGCGCCGGCCGTCACCTTCACCCACCGGCGCCGCGAAAGTGGGCGAGAAGGCCGCCGCGGTCGCGGCCACCATCACTCCGATCGGGCGCCTGTCGACCGAGAAGCTCGTGTTCATCGGCGCCTCCACCGGCGGCACCGAAGCGACGAAAGAAGTGCTCGTCTACCTGCCCGCCGACTGCCCGGCGGTGCTGATCACGCAGCACATGCCGGCCGGCTTCACGAAGAGCTATGCGGCGCGGCTCGACGGCCTGTGCCGCATCCGCGTGGCTGAAGCGCGCAACGGCGAGCGCATCTTGCCGGGCCACGCCTACATCGCGCCGGGCGGCACCGCGCACTTGTCGGTCGAACGCTCGGGTGCGAACTACATCGCCCGTGTCGTCGACGGTGAGGCGGTGAACCGGCACCGGCCATCGGTCGAGGTGCTGTTCAAGTCGGCCGCACGCGTCGTCGAGCCGAACGCGGTCGGCATCATGCTGACCGGCATGGGCGCGGATGGCGCGACCGCGATGAAGGAGATGCGCGACGCCGGCAGCTACAACCTGGTGCAGGACGAAGCGAGCTGCGTGGTTTTCGGCATGCCGAAAGAAGCGATCGCTGCGGGTGCTGCGCACGAGGTGCTGCCGCTCGCGCAAATCGCACCGCGCTTGATCGAGCGGCTGCGCAGCGCGACTGGCCACTCAAATCACCGCATCTAAGTGTTGCCTCCTCTCCCCCTGGGAGAGGATTAGGGTGAGGGCGCGTCGCGCTCCGTCAGACCAAAAACAACCCCTGCAAATCATTCAAAAAATCGAACCCGCGCGCCGTGGGCCATACCCGCGTGAAATCACGTTCGATCAAGCCTTGCCGCTCCGCAGCATCGAGCCCCTTTGTCAGTGCCGCAAGCGACAGCCCCGTGCGTTCGGTGAAGCGCGCGAGCTCGAACCCTTCGCGCAGCCGCGTCGCGTTCAGCATGAACTCGAACGGCAATTGCTCGCGCGGCACTTCTTCGTCGCTCGCGACGGCGAAGCCGGCGAGCGCACGCACCATGTACTGCGTCGGCTCCTTGAATCGCGTCTGCCGAACCACGCGGTGCGGGAACGAAATCTTGCTGTGTGCACCGGCGCCGATGCCGAGGTAATCGCCGAACTGCCAGTAGTTCCAGTTGTGCTCGCAGCGGTGGCCGGCGCGCGCGAACGCCGAGACTTCGTAGCGATCCATGCCGGCGGCTGCGGTGCGCGCAGTG
>JANLUW010000538.1:0-25473 GCA_031363645.1 Rhizobacter sp.
GGTGAAGGATGGCGGCCGCGTGTTCGAGCTCGCCCGCCTCGCCGACGATCGCGGCCTTGCCGTAGCTCTGCGCCTTACCCGGCGCGATGCCGAGCGCGGCGACGCACTTGTCGCCGAGCAGGCCGCCGAGCTCCTCGCCGATCGCGATCAGCGCGTCGAGGTTTTCCTCGTAGCGGCCGGCGAACGGGTTCTCGATCACGGCCATCGCGAGCGCGCGGCGTGTTGGCGGCGTGACGGCTTGGCCCATTTCGACGTGGGTCTCGTCGACTTGAACGATGAGCTTTCTGATCTTCGCGAGCATGTGGCTTGTCCTTGTTCTTTCAGCGCGGGCCGTTCGCTGCGCTCAGCGCAGGCCGTCCCACTTGGCGATGTCGTCGGCCCTCAAGCCGCCGACCCGCGAATGCACGCGCGCACCGGTGCTCATCACGAGGATGAAGACGATCTCGTCGGGCAGCGGCGCGCCGGGCACGCGCACCTCGATCGCGTCGAAGTGGCCGCGCACGTAAGCCGCGTTGATGTGGGTCAGCGGCACGTCGAGCGTGGCACCGGGGCCGCCGACTTTTTTGGTCGATGGCACGATCGCCAGCGCATTGCCGGGTTGGCGACTGGTCGGCGCCGATGATTGGCCCGCCGCATACGCGGTGCGGTCGCCTTTCCAGCCGAGCAGCTCGCGCATCGCGTAGCCGCCGGGCACGTGCCACAGCGCACCGTGTTCGAGCTCGCCGTTCGCACCGACGATGGCGCCCTTGCCGTAGCTCTCGATGCGCTCCACCGGCACGTTCATCGCGGCGCGCAACTGCTGCGCCATCTCGATGCCGACCGGCTGCAGCGCGTCCATCATCGGCAAAATGTCTTGCACGTAGCGGCCCGCGAACGGGTTCGTCAACACCGCGCCGATCGCGCCCCGGCGCAGCGGAATGGCAGCGACCGGGCCGAACTCGTGGTGGGTGTCTTCGACGTGCGTGAAGACGCGGCGGATCTGGATCAACAGTTGCTCCTTTCGAGACCGATTTCGAGCAACGCCCCAATGACGGCGCACTGATCTTGGCACACGAGCACGGCCGAATGGATCAACCCGTCGCGCTGCAATGCGCGGGCGCGCGCCGCACCGGCTTGCAGCGCCACCTGTACTTGTTCGGCGCCGAGCCGCGGCACGCCGACTGTGACGGGCGTGTCGCCGAGGTCGGTGTCGTCCTTCAGCGTGTTCGCCGGCCGGCGCTCGATGCGCGGGTCGTCCGTGTTCACCGCGTTGGCGATCTGGGTGGCGGCCGCATCGGCCATCGCGGCGGTGCGCGCGAGCACCGTCACGCTGTCGGCGATGCCGAGCGAGAAGCTGCGGCCGCGCCAGCCGCTGGTGGCGATGCCGCGCACCGGCAGGTCGGCGGTGACGGTGAAATCGGCGTCGATCGGCAGCCTGCCGTCGGCCAGATCGAACCGCGCGAGGTCGGCGAACAGGCCGACCTTGACCGACGCGCCCGAGCCCGCGCTTCCGAGGTGCAGCGCGATGTCGCCGCCGTTGTTGACCCAGGCGCGCGTGATGCCGGCGCTGTCGTAGCTGGCGATGATTTCCTGCGCGACCGCGCCGGCCACCGCGGCCATCGGCGTGATGAACTGCGCGTGGAACGGCCGGCACGCGAGCCACATGCGGCGCGCGATGGCCCCTTGCAGTGGGCACGGCCCGCGAACCGGCTGGCGCAGCGCGCGCAACTCGGTGACGAGCTCCGGCAACACGTTCTGAAAACGCGCCCAGGCCGATTCGTGCGCGGCTTCGACCGCGCAAGGCTCGCCCTCGGCGCCGATCACCAGATCGATCGGTCCGTGCTGGAAATGCCAGCGACCGTCGGCCAGGAGCGCGCGTTGCGGCTGCATGCGTTGGGCGTATCAGCCGAGCAGCGGTGGCTGGCCGAGCGGCCATGGGTTCGCGGCGGGCAGCGGTTCGGTGCGCCGCGCGGTCGGCGCGCCGTCGTCGTGCCATGCGCCGCGGGCAAGCGTGTCGGCCAGCGAGCGCACGTGCGCCATGTGGCCGCCCAGAGCGCGGTAATCGGCGAGCGCCATGCTGAACTCGATCGGCGCCACGATCGCCGGTGTGGGCACGGTGCCGAAACTGTTGTCGGGCATGCGCGCCACATCGACCATCACGGTGATGCCGCCGCCCGGCCACACATACGCAGGCGCGCCGCCGCAGGTCACGTTGACGAGGGCCTGCTTGATCGATCGCGTGAGCCGCACCGGGTTGTCGGTGACGCCCGCGCGCAGGCTGCCGCCGGCGCCGGCGAGAAACAGCACGCTCGCGAGCGAGGGCTCGCAGTTCTCGCCGATGCGGTCGACGACGGTGCGAATCGCAGCCGGCATCGCGGCCGGCTGCGGGGTCAACGTGTGGTCGAGCGAGTACCACGCGGCGTGCTCACCGGTGGTCGACACCATCAGCAGCGTGAGGCCCGGCGTTGCGACGGTTTCGTCCCAACCTTCGATGATCGAAAGCGGGTCGACGAGGTCGGTGCCACCCCAGCCGGTGCCCGGGTTCGCGACCTGAAAGTAGCGGCCCGGCGTCGACTTCCGCCCGCGAATTTTGATGCCCGATGGCCGCATGCCGAGGCAGCGGCCAGCCTGGTGCTGGGTAAGCACGCCGGTGATGTGGTCGTCGACGACGACGACCTCGTCGGCCTGCCCGAAGAACTGCTTGGCGAAGATGCCGACGGTCGCCGACCCGCAGCCCACGCGCATGCGCTGCTCTTCGACGCCACCCACGATCGGCGCCTTGCCCGCCTGGACCACGACCTGCGCGCCGCCGTCGATCGAGAGTTCGACCGCTTGCTTGTTGCCGAGCGCCAGCATCATCTCGACCGTGACGCGGCCCTCCTTCTTGCTGCCGCCCGTGAGGTGGTGCACGCCGCCGAGTGACAACATCTGCGAGCCGTACTCGGCCGTCGTGACGTGGCCGACGACCTCGCCTTTGCATCGCACGCTGGCCTGCTCCGGGCCGAGCCAGCGGTCGGTGTCGATCTTCACCTTGAAGCTGCAGTAGCTGAAGATGCCTTCGGTGACGACGGTGACCATGTCGACGCCGGCCGCTTGCGATGCCACGATGAATGGCGCGGGTTTGTAGTCGGGGTAAGTGGTGCCGGCGCCGATGCCGGTGACGAAGATGTCGCTTTGTGTGGCGAGCGGATTCGCGGCCAGTTCGGCCTCGGCCGCTTCGCTGCGCGCGACGAAAGGGACGAGCGCCGCATCGCCGCTCGCCAGCGTGCGCCGCAACAGCACAACCGGGTCGACACGGATCAAGGTGCCGTGCGCGTTCGCGTAGCGGTCACAGGCGCCGGTCTTGCCGGGCGAGATTTGGCACAGCACCGGGCAAGCGTTGCACTCGATCTTGTCGGTGGCCATGCGCTCGTTGCGCGGGCTCGAGCCGAACGGCACGTGCGGCGCGGCCTCGGTGGCCGGCATGGTCTCGGGCAGGCCGTCGGTCTTGGTGTGTTCGGTCATCGTTGCATCGGTCGTCTGCATGCCACCCCGCGGTACGATTACGGCCTTGATGCGGCGCAAAGCCTGCACCGTCGTTTCATGTAGCATTTGCTGAACGATGGTGTTGTGAATACTACATGCGCGCATTTGCCGGCGCAATGGCTCGCGCGCCCGCACGGCCACAACGAACGACCTCAACTTTGCGCAGAACCGACCATGAGTGCCTTCAACGAAGAAACCGTGCTGAGCGTGCACCACTGGACCGACAAGCTGTTCACCTTCACGACCACGCGCGACCCGGCGCTGCGGTTTTCGAACGGCCACTTCACGATGATCGGCCTGCGCATCGGCGCCAAGCCACTGCTGCGCGCCTACAGCATCGTCAGCGCCAACTACGAAGACCACCTCGAGTTCCTCAGCATCAAGGTGCCCGACGGCCCGCTGACGAGCAAGCTGCAGCACATCAAGGTGGGCGACAAAATCATCGTCGGCAAGAAGCCCACCGGCACGCTGGTGATCGACTACTTGACGCCCGGTAAACGGCTCTACCTGCTCTCGACCGGCACGGGCCTCGCGCCGTTCATGAGCATCATCCGCGACCCGGAAACGTATGAGCGCTTCGAGCAAGTGATCCTGGTGCACGGCGTGCGCACGAAGGACGAACTCGCGTACCACGACCTGATCCTGCAACACTTGCCTGCGCACGAGTTCCTCGGCGAGACGGTCTCGGACCAGCTGCTCTACTACCCGACCGTGACGCGCGAGGCCTACAAGAACATGGGCCGCGTGACCGAGCTGATGGCGAGCGGCAAGATGTTTGCCGACCTCGGCGTGCCCGACCTCGACGCCGAGACCGACCGCGTGATGATTTGCGGCAGCCCCGGCATGCTGAAGGACCTCAAGCACATGCTCGAGTCGCGCGGCTTCGAGGAGGGCAACACCTCGACGCCCGGCGCCTTCGTCATCGAGCGGGCCTTCGCCGAGCAATGACGCCGGCCCGGCCGCTTGGCGTCAGGGCCCAGGCGGCGGCCGCCACGCGCGAGAGCATTTTGCGCGCGGCGACCAAGGTGTTTGCGAAGCACGGTTTCGCGGGCGGGCGCGTCGAGCAAATCTCGAAGGCGGCGAAGTCGTACGACCGGATGATCTACTACTACTTCGGCAGCAAAGAAGGCCTCTTCATCGCCGTGTTGGAGGAGATGTACCGGCGCTTCAACGAGGCCGAGGCCAAGCTCTCGCTGGCCGATGTACCGCCGCTCGACGCGCTCGTGGCGGTGATCCGGTTCATGTGGGTGCACTACCAGAAGCACCCCGAGTTCATCACGCTGCTCAACACCGAGAACCTGCACCGCGGCAAGCACATCTCGAAGTCGCTGCGGGCGGCCGAATATTCGTCGCCGGCCGTCAGCGTGCTTGGCGAGGTGCTGGCGCGCGGCGTGCGACAAAAGCTGTTTCGTGACGACGTGCCCGCGCGTGACGTGTATTTGATGATCGCCTCGATGGGTTACTTCTACCTGTCGAACCGCTTCACGCTCTCGGCGTTTCTCGGCGAGCAGCTGGAGACGCCCGAGGCGCTCGCGCACTGGGAAAGCTTCGTGATCGACGCGGTGATGCGCACGGTGCGACCCGCCACCTCGCCAGCCAGCTGACTCGGTCGGGCCGCTCGGGATGCGGACTTGTCGAAAATCCACCCTCCAAAAAAGGGCGTCCGTTTCTCGGATGGTCTCGCAAGGGAGTGCGGCGTGTCGTGCAAGGCGCGCTTCTCGCGACCTCACTTCACCCGAAGGAGCCGCCATGAAAACCGCATCCGTTTCTTGTGCACTCCCGGCTCGGCTGACGCTGACCGGCAGCGTAGCGGCCGTCGCGCTCGTTCTGCTGACGTCGCACCCGGCACAGGCGGCCACGACCTCCTTCGACACCGACCCGTTCACCGGCAGCACCGCACTCGCCAAGCCCGGCCGCCAGGTGTTCGCCGGCTAGGCGCAAACCTTGGCGTCGTTCGCGTTCGACACCGACGCTTTTCAGTTCGACGCAGCCGTCTTCGGCACCGGCGCGACGCGGAGCTTTCTCAACACGCCGGCCAGCGGCCTCCCGGCGGGCGGCGCCAACGTGATCGTTCTGTAAGACGCCGACAACGACGCCAGCCTCGCCACATCTGTTCTCGCCGGCGGCGCGGCCAGCGTGATCGCAGGGAAAGTGCAGTCCGACGGCGCGGGCTTCTTCTTCTGTCACAACAGCGTGTTGAACCTGAACCGGCTGGTGTTCTCGACCCACCTGAACGACCCGACCGCCGACCTCAGCGTGCTCGCGCGCATCGCCTCGCCGAGCGGCGTCGATGCGATCAACGCGTTGCCGCAATTCGGTGCGGGCAACTTCGCCGCGACCGTGCCCGAGCCTTCGACTTACGCGCTGTTGGGCTTGGGCATGGCGGGCATGGCGCTCGCGCGCCGCCGTCGCGCGGCCGACCTCTAGAACCCGGGCGCTCCAACGATCGCTCGTGTCATGCCCATCGACAACAACTTGCCGGAGTTGCTCGCCCCTGTGGCGCTGCGCGACCGCGCAGCGTTCGAGGCGGTCTACGCGGCGACTTGCGGGCACTTGCGACCTGCCGCGCTCACGCAAGACCGAATCGACCGCTATCGTGGCGGTGGACGACGAGGCGATGGCCGTCGCCGCGAGCCGCGACGGCGAGCCCGACCGGCTGCTCGCCGACAGCCTGGTCAAAGGCAAGATCGATCGCCGCATGCAGACGATCTCATCGGCGCAGCGCCAGGCGCTCGCCCTCGCCTACTGCCGCGGCTTGGTGCACACCGACATCGCCGCGATGCTCGACGTGCCGCTCGGCACGGCCGAGGGGCTGGGTGCGGCGCGGGCTCGATCAACTCCGCTCGTGCCTAGAAGCCGCGGGAGTGCGCGCGCCGTGAACTGCCTGCTGCCCGACCGCCTCGACCGGCTCGCCCGCGAGTACGCACTCAGCACGCTGGCCAGCCCGGCGCAGCATCGCGCGTCGCCTGGCACACGGTGCGCGGCTGGCTCACGGGCCGCACGCTCGCCGGTGCGGTGGCCGGCAGCCTGTTGTGCTACTCACTCGTGCGGCTGCAGCCGGGCGCGGTCGGCCTGGAGCCGGCAGTCGGTGCCGTGTCGCCGAGCTACATCGGCCTGCTGCTCGACGCTGCCGACAAACCGGTGCTGGTAGTCGGCTCGCGGCGGCTCGGCCGCCAGTTGACGCTCAAGGTGCTGCAGCCGATCGAGGTGCCACCCGGCAAGGTGGCCCAGCTCTGGGCCGTGCCGAAGAACGGCGCCGCACCGTTCCCGATCGCCGTGGTGCCCAAGGCCGGCTCGGCGCAGAGCACGTCGCCCGACGTCTCGGAAAAGTTGTTCGCGAACGTCGCCCAGATCGCACTGAGCCTCAAGGCCGCGCCGGCTGTCGCGGGTGCGTCGCCCGCCGGTGCGTTCGTGCTCAGGGGCCATTGCGTCAAGATCTGGTAGGCCGGCGAAATTTTTTTGCTGTCGACGCGATCCGTTTGCGTCGACCTCTCGTAAGTGCCCTCGTCCCGTGTTTTCTCACCGACCCAAAGGAACCTCATGAAAGCCAAGATCGCCACGTTGTTCGCGCTGACCGCAGTCGCCTCCATCCTTTGGCAAGGCGCGCTTGCGGCCGACACGCCGTCACCTCCATCGCCGCCATCACCCCCGCCGGCCCGCGCCGCAGCCGCGGCGCCGGCCGACAAACTCGCCGAGGCGCGCAAGCAAATCGCCGCCAAGCAGTGGCCCGCGGCGATCGAGGCGCTCAAGCGGGTCAACGACACCGGCAGCGCCGTGTGGAACAACCTGATGGGCTACTCGCTGCGCAAGGGCGCGACGCCCGACCTTGCCGCCTCCGAGAAGTACTACGACGCAGCGCTGCGCATCGACCCGCACCACCGCGACACGCTCGAATACTCCGGCGAGCTCTACCTGATGAAGGGCGAGCTCGACAAGGCGCAAGCGCGGCTGGCGACGCTCGCGACCGAATGCGCGTCGAAGTGCGAGCAATACGGCGACCTGAAATCAGCGATCGAGCGCTACAAGGCGGCCGGCAACAAGTTCGTCGCGACCACCAGTTGGTAAGCACGAGAAAGCCCCACGGAGGATTCGACCATGACAAGCAGCCTTTGGACGACCCGGCGATCCGTCACGAACTGCCTCCTGGCAGGCGCCTTCGCGCTCGCCCTTGCCGGTGCGCTCGTCGGCTGCGCAAGCGGCGGCGGGTACGGCACCGCGGCCGCAACGCGCGGGGCCGCGCGGAAGGTCGACAACGGCGCCTCGGAACTGCGCTTCGTGACCACCAAAAACACCAATGTGGCCGAAACGCAGAAGTTCACTCGGCTCGATGGCGCGATCGCGCCGGGCGGTGCCGTCTCGCTGGTCGTCGACCTGTCGAGCGTCGAGACGCAGGTGCCGGTCCGCAACGAGCGCATGCAGTCGCTGCTGTTCGAGATCGCACGTTTTCCGAGTGCCGAATTCAAGGCCTCGGTCGACATGAAGCAGCTCGGTGGCCTCGCGCTCGGCGACAGCCTCGATCTCGACGTGCCCGGCAAATTAACCCTTCACAGCGTGAGCAAAGACATCACCGCCGCGCTGCGCGTGGTGCGCCTCGAGAACGACCGCTTGCTGATCTCGACACGCGCTCCGGTGCTCATCAGCGCGAGCGAGCACGACCTCACCGGCGGCATCGAACAGCTGCGCGTGCTGATGGGCCTGCCCAACATCATCGGCACCGTGCCGGTGACGTTCTCGGTCGTGTACCAGCCGCAAACCTGAGCTGGCGCCCGACGCCGTGTCCACGGGAGCATCACGCTGGCCGTGCGACGCCGGCCATCGAAGCGTGTGAGGCGCGTTCCCCACACGGCGCCCTGCTACTCCTGAAGAGTGTTTACCGAGCTCGCGGGGTTTGCCAAATTTTGCCAAGTCTTTTGCGATCGGGAGATGGGCACGATGAATGTTTCACTCCCGGATTCGCTCAGGTCGTTTGTCGACGAGCAGGTCAGCAACCGCGGTTTCGGCACGAGCAGCGAGTACGTACGTGAATTGGCCGGGGCTGCGGTTCTGGCCGTTGACGCGCTTTCCCTTCCTCGTCTTCTACTTCGAGCAGGACGACTTCATCGACGTATGGCGGGTGCTTCACGAGCAACGCGACATACCCGCTTCGTTTCGTTGATGAAGAAAGATGGCGTGACCGCTGATCGCTGACCGCTGACCGCTCACCGCTCACCGCTCACCGCTGTATACCTTACCGCAACGCGCTACCGCGCTTGCCCTCGCCGGTCCCCTTCGCGCGGCGTCTCGGGCACCAGCGTTCGCACCGGCACGGCCACCGCGTCGACCGGTGGCGTGCTCACCGGCCGGTTCAGGCGCAGCACGGTCCAGCCCTTGCGATGCGCGGTCGATTCGAGGCGCGGGTCGGGGTCGACGACGATCGGGCGTTTGACGACGCTGAGCAGCGCCAGGTCGTTGATCGAGTCGCTGTAGAAGCTGGCCTCGCGCAGCAGGTGCTCGGGGTGGCCGGCCGCCTGCAGCCACTGGCGCAGGCGGTCGATCTTGCCGGAGCGCATGTTGAGCACGCCGGTGGTGCGGCCGGTGTAGCGGCCGTCGGCGTCGTGCCGTTCGAGCTCGGTGCAGAGGTAATGGTCGACGCCCAGGTCGGCGGCGGTGAGCTCGCTGACAACGCGGTTGGTCGCGGTCGTCAGCACGATCGTTTCGCCGAACTCGCGGCGGCGCTGCAGCAACTCGCGTGAATCGTCTGGGATGCGCGGGCGCACCCGGGTTTCGAAGAACCGCTCGCGCAACGGCTGCAACTCGGCCACCGTGCGGCCGGCCAGCGTGCGCGCATGAAAGTCGCAGTAATCGACGGGGGTGACGGTGCCGGCGTCGTAGCGCTGCGCCATGTCTTTGTAGTGCTCGGCGAACAGCGGCGCGAGGCGGCCCTCGGCGATCATGAACTCGCACCACAGCACATCGCTGTCGGCGCTGAGTAGCGTGTGGTCGAGGTCGAACAAGGCCAACCGCATCGTGGCTCAGGGCATGGCGCGCAGGGCGTGGGTCATGCGCGAAGTATCGGCCTAACGCGGCGCGCCGTCGGGCCGGCGTTCGAGCGGTCGCTTGCTGGCCTTGGGCCGCCGCCGTCGATTCAGCGCATCGTCTATCGTCGTTCCTCAAGAAGGTCATCCTCTGTTTCAAGGAACCATCACCATGGCAGGCAACACCGTTCAGTTTCACCGCGCGCTCAAGGCGCCACCGGAGCGCATCTATCGCGCGTTTCTCGATGCCGATGCACTGGCCAAATGGCTGCCGCCGAACGGCTTCACCGGCAAGGTGCACGCGACGGATGCACGCGTCGGCGGCGGCTGCAAGGGGTCGTTCACCAATTTTGCGAACGGCCAGGTGCACTCGTTCGGCGGCACGTACCTCGAGCTCGTGCCGAACGCGAACCTGCGCTACAGCGATGCGTTCGACGACCCGAACCTGCCCGGCGAGATGACGACGACGATCGTGCTCACGGCGGTGTCTTGCGCAACCGATTTCAGGGCCGAGCAGTCGGGCATCCCCGAGATGATCCCGGTCGAGATGTGCCACCGGGGCTGGCAAGACTCGCTGGTGCTGCTGGCCAAGCTGGTCGAGGCCGAGGCCGCGGGCTGAGCTGACGACGTGAAGATTCTCGCAATCGCCCTTCTCTCGCTCGCCGGTTTGTCGTCGGTGCGCGCCGAGCCGCCGGCCGACGCGGCGCCTTCGCCACGCGATCTGCACGCGGCCGAGTGCGTCGCCGCACTCGAAGTCCAAACGCATGACCTCGCGACCCGGGTCAAGGCCGGCGACGAGGCCTCGCGTTCGTTGCTGCTCGACCGGCTGGTCGCGGGTGCGGCGTTCGTCGGCGACACCTACCTGCACGGCAGCAGCGACGAGAAGCAGGCCCGCGCGCTCGCCAACCAGGCGCTCGAGTCTCAAAAAAGCCTGCCGCCGGCCGAGCTCACCGCGCGCCAATCGGCATGTGCCGCCGAAGGCACGAAGCTGTACGCGGGCAGCAACGTGCTGGAGCGGGCGGTGGTCAAGCGGTTCGCGAAAAAGCGGATGGACAAGCTCCTCGCCGGTTGACGGGCGGCTATGCTCGGCCCGGTTCCACTTTTTTCCCCATCAGCCATGGCGCCCAATCCTGCATCCACCTCCGACCTCTCGACCTGCGACGTGCTCATCATCGGCGGCGGCCCGGCCGGCTCGACCGCTGCGGCGCTGCTCGCGCAGCAGGGCCGCTCGGTCGTGCTGATCGAGAAGGCGCAGCACCCGCGCTTTCACATCGGTGAATCGTTGTTGCCGGCGAATGCGCAGTTGTTCGATCGGCTCGGCGTGCGCGCGCAGGTCGACAAAATCGGCATGCCGAAATTCGGCATCGAGTTTGTCTCGCCCGACCACGACAAGCGCGCGAGCGTCGAGTTTGCCGACGCGATGAACAAGACCATGCCGCAAGCCTGGCAGGTGCGCCGCTCCGAGCTCGACGAGATGCTGTTCCGCAATGCCGCGGCGCGCGGTGCCGTCACGGTCGAGAACTGCCGCGTGCGCGACGTGGCGTTCGACGCTGACGGCGCGACCGTGCACGCCGAGCTCGCCGAACATCACAAGAGCGACGACGGTACCAACGACAACAGCCGAGCCGTGCCCAAGCAATGGCGCGCCCGCTTCGTGATCGACGCCTCGGGCCGCGACACGCTGCTCGGCAACAAGCTCAAGATCAAGCAGAAAAACCCCAAGCACAACAGCTCGGCGCTGTTCGGGCACTTCACGAATGCCGAGCGGTTGCCCGGCAAACAAGAGGGCAACATCAGCATCTGCTGGTTCGCGCACGGCTGGTTCTGGTTCATCCCGCTGGCCGACGGCACGACCAGCGTCGGCGCGGTCTGCTGGCCGTACTACCTGAAGAGCCGCACGAAGCCGATGCGCGAATTTTTCGCCGACACTGTCGCGCTGTGCCCGGAGCTGGCGCGGCGCCTGACAAATGCACAGCTCGTCGACGATGCCGTGCACGCGACCGGCAACTACTCGTACATGAGCACGCACGCCACCGGCGAGCGCTACCTGATGCTCGGCGACGCCTACACCTTCATCGACCCGATGTTCTCGACCGGCGTGTACCTCGCGATGCACAGCGCATTCGAGGGCGCCGAACTGGTCGCGACCGCGCTCGACCGTCCCGCCGAGTACGCGGCGCAGCGCGCGGCCTTCGAGACGATGATGAAGAAGGGGCCGAAGGAGTATTCGTGGTTCATCTTCCGCGTCACGAACCCGACGATCCGCGAGCTCTTCATGAACCCGCAGAACCCGTTTCGGGTGCTGGAGGCGCTGATGTCGATGCTCGCCGGTGACATCTACGGCAAGACGCCGCTGTGGGGCCCGCTGCGCCTTTTGAAAGGCATCTACTACCTGATCTCGTTGCGCCACTTGGGGCGCACCATCGCCGGCTGGAGGCGCCGTCGCGTTGTGATTCGCGACACCGACGCGCCAGCCGGCGCGCACGGCAGCGAGACGGTCTTCAAGGCGGGCTGAGTACAGCGGCCGCGCTGCCCTGAACGAGCGCAACGCGGCGGCGCAATCGATCGGCTTCGTCGACTGCGCCAGCTTGTTCGGCGCGCGCCAGTTGCACCCCGAGCCAGGCGAGCAACGGGCGGCGCCAGCCCTGCGCTGAAGCCGTGTCGACCGCCAACGCGATCAACGGCGGATCGGCCTGGCCGGCTTCGAACAGCACACCGGCGGCGATCAGGCGTGCGAGCGGGTCGGTGATCGCAGAAGGTGCGACGCCGCGGTGCGCTTCGGGCAGCAGCGCCGCATCGGCCGATGTCGCAGCTGCTGGTGTGAGTTTGCCGAGCAGGTACTCGGCATACGCGCGCTCCGGCGCGGCTGCATCGGCGCGCAGCGGCTCGAAGGCGGCACACGGTGCGAACACCAGGCTCGCGACCTGCGCCGCGCAATGCGACAGCTCGACCCGCGCCAGCAGATCGACGCGGCCGGTGCGGCTCACTTCGGCGCGGGCGCTTGCGAGTTCTGCTGCTTCGACACGCGTGTTGCCGACGAGGTAGGCGGCCACCGCGCGCTCGGTCGCGCTCTTCGCGTTGCCTTGCCAGTCGGGCGCCTGCGGGCGGTTCGCGCAGCCGGCGAGCAGCGCGGCCAACAGCGCGACGATGCTCGCCTTCATGGCAGTTTGATCTCGGTGTCTTTCGCGAACGGCCACTTTCGATTCACCTCCTGAATCAGCGCGTCGATGTTGCGCAGGCTGGCTTCGACATCGGCCCGCAACGCGCCCAGATCGGTGGTCGCGACGCGCGCGTTCGCACCCACCGCCTTCGCTTCTTCGAGCACCGCATCGACGCGTTTGAGGCTGGCCCGCGCATCGCCGAGCACGTTGTTGAGTTGCTGGACCGTTTGCTTCGCGTCGCGCACCACGCCGTCGCTGCCGAAGACCTGCGCATCGGCCTTGAGCGCCAGGCCGTCGAGCCGCGCGAGCAGCGTGTTGGTGCGGTCCAGCGTGGTCTGCAGCTTCGCGGCCTGCGTATCACCGCCGAGCAACGCGCCCATCGCGCCGCCGGGCGCGTTGAGCTTGCCGGTGAAGACCTTCAGGTTCGCGAGGCTCAGGCTGACCGACGAGCCCTCGGCGCTGATCGCGTTCAGGTTCGACAGCAGTTGCCGCGCCTCGGCCATCAGCCGCGGGATCTCGGCGGCCGCATCGCCGCGCAGCACGGTGCGCTCGGCGCCATCGGGCAGCAGCGGGTCGGCGAGTACGCCGGTGTAGGCGCGGATGTTGGTGTTGCCGACCACGCCGCGCTGCATCGCGAACACGCTGCTGGTGCGCAGCCAGTGCGCGTCTTTGACCGGCACGTCGACGAGGATGCGCGCGTTGCCATCGGGCGCCAACTCGATGCGGCGTACGCGGCCGATCGGGAAACCGGCGAAGGTCAGGTCCATGCCGGCGGCCACGCCTTCGGAATCTTCGGCGATCAGCACCAGCCGCTGCGTGCTCTCGAACGCGCCGCGCGCGTAGCTAAGGTAGAGGGCCGCGCCGGCCACGAGCAGCACCAGCAGCAGCAGCAGCAGCGTCGCCTTGGTCTCAAGGTGCGCAGGGGCGGGCGGCGGCTCGGGCGGCTCGGGCGAAATGGGTGGAATGGGTGGAATGGGCATCGGCGGCGGTGCGTCGTTCATGGCAGGCTCAGTAGTAGTTGCCCATCAGCGAGACGACCTCGATCACGAGGATCGCCGCGAACAGCCGCACCAGGCTGTCGAGCTCGGGGCTCTGGCCGACGACACGCACACCACGCAAGAAAGCCGCGACCGGGATCAACGCGACCGCGAACGCGAAGAACACCGTCTTGAGCACCAGGATCATCGTCACGCCGGGCTCGAAAATCTTGCCCATGCCACGCGTGAAGCCGTCGAACGCGGCGAAGGTGAAGCCGTAGACCGCCGCGTAGGTCAGCCCCATCGCGATCACGCACGCTACCGCCGCGAGCATCAACACCGCGAAGATGCCGGCGACGACGCGCGGCATCAACTCGTGGCGCAGCGGGTCGCCACCGGCGCGGGCCTCGGCAGTGATCGCCTGCACGCCGAGCGCTCCGCGCGCATGCAGGCGAATCAATTCCGCACCGCTCGGCACCGTGACGCGCAACGCGACGAAGAGCGCCGCCGTCAGCGGGATCAGCTCGAGCACCAGCACGCGGATCACCATTTCGAGCGCGTACTGCGAGAGGCCGTAGCTGAGTGCGGTGACGACGACGATGCGGATCAGCACCACGCTGATCACCGCCGACATCAACGCGAACCACGGCAGGATCGGCGCGGTGCCGAGCCAGAGTTGGCGCGCAAGCGCGGCGCGGTTGCCGGGGCTGTAGGTCGAGGGCGAAAGCGCGAGCACCAGGATCAGCGCGCCGACCTTGATGACGTCCCACCAGCTCGCCGACCAGCCGACCGACGCGCCGATGAACGACCGCGCGCCGCTGCGGCCGATGGCGCCGAGGTTGCCCTGCAGCGAGCGCAGCGTGGAGGTCTGTTTCGGCATGCGCGGATCATAGGGCGCACGGGGCGTGCCGTAGCATGCAGCGAACCCACACGGAGTCACCATGGCAGACGCAGCATCCACCGGCACATCGGGCAAGGTCGTGATCCGCAACATCGGGTTGCTGCTCTCGGGCGACATCGACAAACCCATCCTGGATGCCGACACGATCGTCGTGGCGGGCGGCGTGATCGTCGCGGTCGGCAAAGAAGCCGACCTCGACACCGACCAACCCGACGTGTTGATCGACGCCCGCAAAACCTGCGTGGCACCCGGCCTGATCGACAGCCACGTGCACCCGGTCTTCGGCGACTGGACGCCGCGCCAGAACCAGCTCGGCTGGATCGAATCGACGCTGCACGGCGGCGTGACCACGATGGTCTCGGCCGGCGAAGTGCATTTGCCCGGCCGCCCGAAAGACATCGTCGGCCTGAAGGCACTCGCGATCACCGCGCAGCGCGCGTTCGACAACTTTCGCCCCGGCGGCGTGAAGGTGCTGGCGGGCGCGCCGATCGTCGAGCAGGGCATGGTCGAAAGCGATTTCAAGGAGCTCGCTGCGGCCGGTGTCGGCCTGCTCGGCGAGATCGGGCTAGGCTCGGTGAAGGCCGGCAACGAGGCGGCGCAGATGGTGAGGTGGGCGCGCAAGCACGGCATCCAGAGCACGATCCACACCGGCGGGCCGTCGATCCCCGGCTCGGGCCTGATCGACAAGGATGTGGTGCTGGAGGCCGATGCCGACATCATCGGCCACATCAACGGCGGCCATACCTCGCTTTCGGAACAGCACGTGTGCGAGCTGTGCGAGAAGAGCAGCCGCGCGATCGAGATCGTGCACAACGGCAACGAGAAAATCGCGATCGCCGCAGCGCAGGCTGCGCTGCAACTCAAGTGCCCGCACCGCGTGATCCTCGGCACCGACGGCCCGGCCGGTTCGGGCGTTCAGCCGCTCGGCATCTTGCGGATGATTTCGCTTTTGTCCAGCCTGGGAAACATCCCGGCCGAGCTGGTCTTCTGCTTCGCGACCGGCAACACCGCGAAGATCCGCAACCTGAACTGCGGCCTGATAGAGGCCGGCCGCGCCGCCGATTTCGTCTTCATGGACCGGGCGCAGCACACCGCCGGCCGCACACTGCTCGAGAGCATTCAGCTCGGCGACCTGCCCGGCGTCGGCATGGTGATGATCGACGGCATCGTGCGCTGCGGCCGCAGCCGCAACACGCCGCCGGCGACCGAGGTGCCGGTCGTCGTCGGCGTGCGTTGAAGACGTCAGGTCAGAACGTGTACGCCGCCGTCACCCCGATCGTGCGTGGCCGCAGGTAGTAGGCCTCGCTGACCGACTGGATCGAGGGCCGCTGCAACACCGTCTGCGTGTTGGTCAGGTTCTTCGCGAACACGGTGAACTCCCAACGGTCGAGCCCCAAGCCGGCGCTGGCGTCGGCGGTGAAGTAGCCGGGGCGCTGGTAGTCGCTCGACGAGCGAACGAAGGTGCCGTTGCTGGAGCCGGTCCATTGCCCGCTCGCGCGCACGAACGCGTTGCCGAGGGCCATCGGCGCGAAGCGATATTCGGCGCCGAGGCGTGCGCTGTATCTCGGCACGCCTTGCACGCGGTCGCCCTTGCGCACGTTGAGGTCGCCGTTGGCGTCGGTGCCGAGCGAAGGCGTGTCGTCGGCGATCACCGCGCGGGTGTAGCTCGCACCGGCCGAGAGCGTCAGGCCTTCGGCGGCGCGGAGCCGGCCTTCGATCTCGATGCCGTCGACCTTGGCGCGGCCGACGTTGGTCTCGAAGTCGAAGCCCGAGGCCGGCAGCGTCACGCTTTGCTGGATGTCTTTCCAGTCGATGTGGAAGACCGCAACGTTGACCGAAAGCCGGTTCTCGAACCAGCGCGATTTCACACCGGCCTCGTAGCTCCACAGCGTGTCGGGCTTGAACGACGGCGGCACGGTGGTGAACGGCAGGCCGAGGTCTTTGAGGTCTTGCGCGACCAGCGGCGTCGAGGGCACCGGCCGGTTCGCAGCGCCGAGACGAAACCCTTTCGCGACGTTAGCGTAGAGGGTCGCCTCGCGAGTTGCGTCCCAACTGAGTGCGAAGCGCGGGGTGAGCGATTTCGCGTCGCTGTCGATCGCGGCGGTGCTGGGGCCACCGGCGTAGTAGAAATCGCCCTCACGCGTGAAGGCCTGCGTGGCACGGAGCGCGCGCAGGCCGAGCGTGGCGCGCAGGCTCGGGTCGACGTTGTAGGTGAGCTCGCCGAACACCGAGTACTGTTTGTCTTTGTAGTGGCGCGCGCTGTAGTACGAGCTGTCGCCGGTGAAGGCGCCAGGGAAGCTGTCGGTGAGGTTGGTCGGGTCGTTGATGTCGAGCCCCGCGGCCTTGAACGCGGCGTTGATGCCAAAGATCGGCTCGTTGTCGAACACTTGCGTCTTGGTCTGCGCGAGGTAGACGCCACCGACCCAAGTGAGCGGGCTGCCGCCGGCCACGTAGTCCTTCGAGGCCAGGCGCACCTCCAGCGAGGCCTGGTCCGTCTTGTTGGCGAGCTGCACCGCCGAGGGCAGGCCGGCGACGGTGGCGCTCAGCGCCGCGTTCTGCACCACAGATGCGATGTAGGGCACGTTGACGAAGGTGCCGTCCTGCACGCGGTCGAAGCGGCGCTTGTAGCCGCTGAGCACGCCCGTGAAGTCGGCGAAGCCGAGGTCGCCGTTGACGGTGACGCTCGGGATCGTCAGCGTGTCGGTCATCGGTTCGCGCACGATCTTGCTGGTCTGGAAGAGTGCGAGCTTGGGCGGCGTGGTGCCCACGGGCACCTGGTAGTCGCCGACCGCAAGATAGGCCGCGTCGATGTCGTCGCTCTTGAAGCGCTGGTAGAACACGCTCGGCGTGATCGACCAGCCCGACCCGAAGTCTGACTTCAGCGCGAGCTTGAGCACGTTCCAGTGCGTGGCGTTGATGCCCTTTTCAACCTTGCCGAGCGTTGTCGGCGAGACCTGGTCGATGTAGCCGCTGTCGCGCCCGGTCTGCACGCCGATGCGCAATGCCGTCGTGTCTTTCGCGAGAGGCACGTTGAGCACCGCTTGCGCCATGTAGTTGGTGCCGCCGTGCGTGGTGCGCGAGAGCTCGGTGTTGGCGTTGCCGCTGAAGCGCGTCGCGTCGGGCTGGTTGCTGATGAACTTGATCGTGCCGCCGAGTGAGCTGGCGCCGTAGAGCGTGCCCTGCGGGCCGCGCAGCACCTCGACGCGGTCGATGTCGAAGAAGCGCGGTTCGGCCGTGCCCTGGCTGTAGAGGTTGCGGGTGGTGAGCGACACGTCGTCGAGGTAGATCGAGACCGTGGCCGAACCGGCCTGCGAGCTGACGCCGCGCATCTCGAGCGTGCCGAGGCCGGCGCCGGCCTGGGTCGAGTACGAGAGGTTGGGCACGGCGCGGGTCAGGTCGGTGAGGCTGGTGACGTGGTCGTCCTGAATGGCGTCGCCCGACAGCACCGAGATGCTCAGCGGCACCTTCTTCGGGTCTTCCTTGCGCTTTTGCGCCGTGACCGTGACGGTCTCGAGCGCGAGCGGCGACGGGGCCGAGGCCGCGCCTTGGGGCGCGGGCACCTGCTGGCCACGGGCCGGCAGTGCAACGAGGGCGGTCACGCAAAGGGCGACAGCAGACAGCTTGAAGTGAGGCATAGGCACGGCTCCAGATTGGTGAGGCGGCGCGGAGTATGGGGCCGCACGCAAAGAAGAGCAAAGTGCGGTCCCGCCTCGCGCAAAATGCGTCCATGAAAGCACCCGCACGACTCCAATCCCTGATCGACGAAGGCCTGATCGACTCGGTGCAGCGCCAGCTGATGAGTGGCAAAGAGGCCATGGTCTTCGTCGTGCGCTGCGGCACCGAGACGCGCTGCGCCAAGGTCTACAAGGAGGCGACGCACCGCAGCTTTCGCCAAGCCGTCGACTACACCGAGAACCGCAAGGTCAAGAACACCCGGCAAGCGCGCGCGATGGCCAAGGGCACGCGCTTCGGGCGCGAATCACAAGAAGCGGCGTGGCAGAGCGCCGAGGTCGACGCGCTCTATCGCCTGGCTGCGGCTGGCGTGCGCGTGCCCAAGCCGTTGAACTTTCACGACGGTGTGCTGCTGATGGAACTCGTGACCGACGCCGAAGGCTCGGCCGCGCCGCGCCTGAACGACGCCCAGTTCACGCCTGAGCAGGCGCGCGCGCACCATGCCACGTTGATCAAGGAAGTGGTGCGCATGCTGTGCGCGGGCGTCGTGCACGGCGATCTCTCGGAGTTCAACATCCTGCTCTCCGCCGATGGCCCGGTCATCATCGACCTGCCACAGGCCATCGACGCCGCCGGCAACAACCACGCGCAGCGCATGCTGCTGCGCGACGTGGAAAACCTGCGCAACTTCTTCGGCCAGTTCGCACCCGAGTTGCTCGCGACGCAGTTCGGCGCCGAGATCTGGAGCCTCTACGAGCGCGGCGCGCTGACCAACGAGGTGCCGCTCACCGGGAGGTTCGAGCGCAAGGCCGGCACGGTCGACGTGGGCGGCGTGTTGCGCGAGATCGACGACGCGAAGGCCGAGGAGGTGGCGCGCAAGCTGAGGATGCAGACAACGGGCTGATGCGGGGCGAGACGCTCGGCACCAGTTCCTCGGCGCCGGACGAGGCCGACACTCAGCCCGGCTTGCCGAACCCGCCGTCGATCCACGCCGCCGCGCTGCTTGTTGTCAGCTTGAAGTTCGGCTTCACGCGCACGGTCGCGAGCGACTCACCGAACACGTCCTGAGCCGCCAGCACAGCGTGAGGGTCGTCTTCGTCGGGCACGATGTCGAGCGTCACCAGCACGCGCTGGCCAGTCACCGTGACGCTGACGTTCTTGTGGTGCTGCGCGTGCAGCGCCTGCTCGTGGCGGCGGATCACCTCGGCGGCGGTTTTCACCAACACGTTGAACGCGGCCGTGTCGAGCGGCTTCGGGTTCTTCTTGTCGCGGCCCATCGTCCACGGGCCGACGAGGGCCGGCTCGACTTCGCCGTCGCGGGTCATCGCGACCGCCCAGCCCTCGTCGTCTTCGTTCTTGATGACCCGCGCGGTCCAGCCGTTGTCGCGCCAGAGGGTGGGGGTGTGGATCGATTCGGGTGTGTCGGTCATAGGTGTTTCGAGATGGCGAGCGGGGGCAAGGGCGGGCGCGAACAATTGATCAACTGTCGACCTTGAACACCTGCCGCAAGTACGCGAGAAACGTCTCGTCGTCGCACAGCAGCTTGCCCGGTGAATCGCTGAGTTTGGCGACCGGCTGGCGGTTCGCGTGGGTCAGCTTCATCACGACGTGCAGGGTTTTTAAACCCATGTCGTTCGTTAGATTCGTGCCGATGCCGAAGCCGCATTGCGTGCGGTCGGAAAAGTGATGGTGCAGCGCGATCGAGCGGTCGAAGTCGAGGCCGTCGGAAAACACGAGCCGCTTGGTCTGCGCGTCGATGCGCAGCTTGGCGTAATGGGCGAGCGCCTTCTCGCCCCAGACATACGGATCGCCCGAATCGTGGCGCAGGCCATCGAACAGCTTGGCGAAGTAGAGATCGAAGTCGCCGAGGAACGCGTCCATGCCGACCACGTCGGTCAGCGCGGTGCCCAGGTCGCCGCGGTATTCCTGCACCCAGTCTTCGAGCGCAGCGCGTTGAAAGTCGCGCAGCCGCACGCCCAGGGTTTGGTAGGTCTGCAGGTACTCGTGCGCCATCGTGCCGATCGGCACGAGGCCGAGATCGCGCGCGTACATCACGTTCGAGCAGCCCTTGAAATACTGCGGCACCTCTCGCTTGAAGGTCGAGACGACTTCGCGCTGCCAGTCGCCCGAGAAGCGGCGACGCACGCCGAAGTCGAAAAACTCGAACGGGTGCCGGCGTCGGGGCTCGTCGCCGAATGCACGCAGCCGCTCGACCTTGGCCTGCAGCCGCTTGCGGCCTTCGGCGAACGCGGGCACCTGGTCGAAGCGGCGAAAGTACAGCTCGTTGACGATCGCGAGCACGTAGATCTCGAACGCCATCACGTGCACCTGCGGCCCGTTCGCGATGATCTGCAACTTGCCGTCCGCCGCGCTCACGCTGGCAGTGATGAACTCGCGCTGGAAGTGGAAGATGCGCAGGAAGTCGATGAAATCCGAGCGCATGAAGCGCAAGGAGCCGAGGTAGGCAAGGTCGTCGGCCGTGAACTGCAGGCGGCACAGGTGGTCGAGCTGCGCGTTGATCTCGGCCAGCAGCTCGGTCAGCGGAAAGGCCGGCTCGTTGCGGCACACGAAGGTGTATTCGGCCAGCGTGGCCGGGTGGCGGTGCAGCATGGTCTGCCACATCGTGAACTTGTAGAGGTCGGTGTCGAGCAGGCTGGTGATGACGGGTTGCATCGCAAGGGTCTCGGGTTCGAAGGTAAAGGGCGCAAGGCCGCATCGGGCGAGGCCGCATTCTCGCGCCGGAAGGGCCGGACGATTGCAGCGCCGGCACGCGGCGCGGCGGCGTGGCGTCCGGCACCACGAGCGCGCCGATTCCGACACGCGGTGGGCGCACCGCCGATTGCCAACGCGGCGGCGCTGGTTAACCTCAGGGGCTTCTCAAGCAAGGAGACATCCCCATGGTTCGTGCCCTCGTGTTTTTCCTGGTGCTGGTGCTGGTCGGCTTGTTTGCGCTGATCAACTGGCCCGCCTTCTCGGCACTGACGCCGCTCTCGCTCGGCTTCACCACCGTGCAGGCGCCGCTTGGGCTGATCATGCTGGGCTTCATCGCATTCTTGTGCGTGCTGTTCACAGTGTGGGTGATCTCGGTGCAGGCCAGTTCGTTGATGGAATCGCGCCGCCAGACGCGTGAATTGCAGGCCCAGCGCGACCTCGCGGACAAGGCCGAAGCCTCGCGTTTCACCGAGCTGCGCACCGAGCTGATGGCCCGGCTCGACCGCCTGCAAAGTGATTCGCGCAACGCCGTCGAGCAAAACACCAACGCCGTCGCCGCGCAACTCGGCCAGCTCGAAGACCGCCTCGAACGCGACCGGTTGCTGGCGCCGCCAGCGCGCTGAAAGCCGCCCGGTCACGCAGTTGCGGCGGTCGCAAAGCCGTGTCCCGAACGTGACACATAGCGAGGGTTAGCTCGCCTGACAGGCTGTCGAGCAAGCGGGCTATTCTCGTCCCCGCTCGCCCGAGCCATGCGCCCCTCAGAGCGCCGCCCTCAACCGCCAGGAGACTTCCCCGTGCACCTTCACTCACCATGGCGGCTGACCGCCCTCGCCCTTGCCACCACATCATTCCTCGTCGCCTGCGGCGGGGGTGACAACGAAGACGCTGTTCAACGTGGCAGCCTGGTCGAGGCTCCGGCCACCGTCACTACGCTCACAGCGGCACAGATCGACACTTCGACGGCGTCCAGCGGCCTCCAGGGCCTGAGCGGCAAAGCGATATGCGACGTCAAGGTGGTCGCGCTCAACTACAACACGATCGGCGCCAAGGCCGAGGCCACGAACGTCTCGGCCGTGATGCTGGTGCCAAGTGGCAGCGCCGCATGCATGGCCTCGTCGGCGCTCGTGGCCTATGCCAAGGGCACCGATGTTCAAAAGCCCCGCACGCTGGCCAACCCCGCTGACGGCGAAACGTTCTTGCTCGCCGCGATGTACGCGGCGCAGGGCTACACCGTGGTCGCGACCGACTACCTCGGCTACGCGAAGTCGGCTTACGCCTACCACCCCTACCTGCACGCCGACTCCGAAGCCAGCGCGGTGATCGATTCCATCCGTGCCGCTCGCAACGCCGCCGCCACCCTCAACGTCGCGCTGTCGGGCAAGGTCATGCTGACCGGCTATTCGCAGGGCGGTCACGCGTCGATGGCGGCCCACCGCGCCGCCGAGCGCGACAACGCGGGTGAGATCAACATCGTGGCTGGCGCCCACCTCGCCGGGCCGTACAACCTGTCGGGCTCCCTCAAGATCCCGAACGCGATCGCCGGATATCAGTTCTTCGTGCCCTTCATCATCACGTCGTGGCAGAAGGTCTACGGCGGCATCTACACCGACGTGACCGCGGCGTTCAAGCTGCCGTATTCCACCGGGATCGAGACATTGCTGCCGAGCCCGACGCTGAACTACACCACCCTGATCACCACCGGCGCACTGCCCGGCAAAAACGGCGAATCGCCATCAGCCGCGCGTGACCTGCTGATGCAACCCGCCTTCTTGACCGACTCGCAAACGAACGCGAACAGCCCGTTGTTCCTGGCAGGCAAGAAGAACGACCTGCTCGGCTGGAGCCCGAAGTCGAAAACGCTGCTGTGCGGCGGCGCCGGTGACCCCACCGTTCCTCCCGCCGTACACCAGACCGTGATGAAGGCCGACTTCGATAGCCGTGCGCTGACCAACGTCACGTCGGTGGACGTGGACGCCAGCGTGCAAGCCGTCTACGGCACGAACGGTGTCGCGCCGACCAACCCGGCACTGCCGGCATTCGCGACGTACTACGGCAACTACCACGGCAGCTACGAGCCGCCGTTCTGCCACCAGCAGGCCAAGGCGCTGTTCGATACCGTGAAGTAAAAGTCGCAGACCGTCAGATATCGAAAAACACCGTCTCGCCTTCGCCCTGGAGGCGGATGTCGAATCGGTAGACGACGGTGCCTTTGCTGTCTTCGCGCTGCGCGACCAGGGTCGCGCGGCGCGCTTCCCACTCGATGACGTTGAGCACCGCGTCTTTCGCGTTCGCCTCAGCCTCGTCGCTGAAATACAGGCGCGTGTTCAGCCCGAGGTTGATGCCGCGCGCGACGATCCAGAGGTTGATGTGCGGGGCCATGAAGCGGCTGCCGTTGCCGGCGACGCGGCCGGCCACGGGCCCCGGCTTGATCGTGTCGAACGAGTACAGGCCGGTGTCGAAATCGGTGCAGGCGCGGCCCCAACCACGAAAGTGCTCATCGAACGCTTTGCCCGGCTGCCGATCGGCGGGGTGCGCGTAGCGACCCGCGGCGTTGGCCTGCCAGGACTCGATCAACACATCTTTGAGCACCGTGCCGATGCCGTCGAACACGCGGCCCTCGATGCGGATGCGCTCGCCTTGCGTCTTGTCGTTCGCCAGCACGCTGCCGAAGTTGTTTTTGAAAATGTCGAAGCCGGCTACCTTCGGTGCGAGGCCGATGTGCACGTAAGGCCCGGCGGTTTGCGAGGCGGTTTCCCGCATCGATGCTTCCATGCGTTGCTGGCTCATGCTGCAGGCCCTTGAATGGCGTTCTCGAACAGCGTGGCGCGCTGGCCGCGCAGCACGATGTCGAACCGGTAGGCGCGGCTGTCGAGCGGCACGAAGGCGCTGCGGTCCTGCAGCGCGATCAGGCAGCGGATTTGTTCTTCGCTCGGCACGGCGGCCAGGATCGGGCAACCTGCGATCAGCGGGTCGCCCTCGAAATACATCTGCGTGATCAAGCGCTGCACCCAGGCGTTGCCGCTGATGGCGTAGTGGATGTGCGCCGGGCGCCAATCGTTGACGCGGTTGCGCCACGGGTACGGGCCGGGGCGGATCGTGCGGAAGGCGTAGTAACCGTTCGCATCGGTCAGCATGCGGCCGCAGCCGCCGAAGTTGGGGTCGAGCGCGCCGACGTACTGGTCTTTTTTGTGGCGGTAACGGCCGCTGGCGTTGCATTGCCACACCTCCACCAACGCATTGGCGACCGGCCGGCCAAGCTGGTCGAGCACGTGGCCGTGCACGACGATGCGTTCGCCGATCGGCAGGCCGTCTTTGACCGCGTTCATGATCAAGTCGTGGTCGAAGGCTCCGAGTTCGTCGGCCCTGAACACCGGTGCCGTCACTTCCGACAACGACTGCTGCAACGAGATCGGCGCGAGCCTCGGTGAGCGCAACACGCTGGTCTTGTAGGCGGGCGCGTGCGCGGGCGGGTGCGAGGTGGTGTCGCGCATCAGGTACTCGGCATCGGGCGCGGGCGTTCGTCCCATCATCGGGGGTCTCCGGGGCGTGTTTGAAACACCGCGACTGTAGAAGCAGCAGCAGTGCTTGTCACGGTCGCCCATCGCTGTCACACACTCGCGAACCGATCGCGCCCCCGCGGCCCGCTAAACTCCCTGGCTTTGCCGCCCGCCGCGCCCATGGTTGTTGCCACTTCTGCGTCATCTGCTAATTCGGCTGCCGTCTTTGCTGCTGCATCGTCGGCTTTCGAGCTGAAAAGCGCCGCGCTCACGTTGGTCGCAGTGGTGCTGAAAACGACCGACCTCGCGCGACTTTCGCAGGCGCTGGACGCGCGCTTCGGCGACGCGCCCGAATTGTTCGACAACGACCCCGTCGCGATCGATCTTTCGTTCGTCTGCGACGCACCCGAGCCGATCGACTTCGTCGTGCTGACGCACTTGCTGCGAGGTCACAAGATGCTGCCGGTCGCGGTGAAGGCGGGCAGCCTGCAGCAGATGGAAGACGCGCGCGCCGCGGGGCTGGCCGAAGGGCATGGCAGCGCGGCCGCTGCGGCCCCGCCAGCGCCGCGCGGGCGCGCGGTGGTGGCACCCGCCAAGCCGAACGCGCCGGTCGCGGTCGTTCTCGAAGCGCCGCCCGCCGCGCGCCCCGCGCTGATCGTCGACAAACCGCTGCGCTCCGGCCAGCGCGTCTACGCCAAGGGTGCCGACCTGATCGTGTTGGCGGTGGTGAGCTTCGGCGCCGAGGTGATCGCCGACGGCAACATCCACGTCTACGCGCCGTTGCGCGGCCGTGCGCTCGCCGGCGCACTGGGCGACACCGGCGCGCGCATCTTCACGACCTGCATGGAGCCGCAACTGCTCTCCATCGCTGGCATCTACCGCACGACCGAACACGAGTTGCCCGCCGCCGTGCTGGGCAAACCGGCGCAGGTGCGGCTCGACGGCGAGAAGCTCGTCGTCGAGCCGCTGAAGTCCGACTGAACATCCGATTGAACACACAAGGAAACCCGAGACCATGGCCAGAATCGTCGTCGT
>JANLUW010000544.1:0-7713 GCA_031363645.1 Rhizobacter sp.
GCCGGCAACTTTCCGATGTTGCTGCGCTGGAATTTTCACCGCTTGATGCTCGCGCAGAGCATGCATTTTTACCAAGACGAGTTCGCCGGCCGCATCGGCGCCAAGGTGATGCAGACCGCGCTCGCGGTGCGCGATGCATGGATGATCCTGGCCGAGCTGCTGGTGTTCGTGGTGATCTACTTCGTCACCATCATGGTGATGCTCGGCGGCTTCGACCGCTGGCTGCTGGCGCCGTTCACCGGCTGGTTGCTGTGCTACGGCGCAGCGCTGTGGTACTTCGTGCCGCGGCTGGGCGAGGTCGCAAAAGCGCAGGCCGATGCGCGCTCGATGATGACCGGCCGCATCACCGATGCCTACACCAACATCGCAACCGTCAAACTCTTCTCGCACTCCAAGCGCGAGGCCGGCTACGCGCGCTCGGCAATGCAGGAATTTCTCGGCACGGTGCATTCGCAAATGCGCTTCGTCACGTCGTTCGAGATCGTCAACCACGTGCTGAGCATGGGGCTGATCGCCAGCACAACGGGCGCGGCGCTGTGGCTGTGGACGCAAGGCGAGGTGGGCGTCGGCGCGCTCGCCGCGGCCACCGCGATGGCGCTGCGCTTGAATGGCATTTCGCACTGGGTGATGTGGGAGATGGCCTCGCTGTTCGAGCACATCGGCACGGTGCAGGACGGCATCAACACGCTGAGCCGCCCGCACACCGTGGTCGACCGCGTCGGCGCGAAGCCGCTGCAGGTCAGCCGCGGCGACGTGCGATTCGAGAACGTGACCTTCGCCTACGGTGGCACGAAGCGCGTGATCGACGCGCTCTCGCTGCACATCCGCCCGGGTGAAAAGGTCGGTCTCGTCGGCCGGTCGGGTGCCGGCAAGAGCACCATCGTGAACTTGCTGCTGCGCCTCTACGACGTCGAAGCCGGCCGCGTGCTGATCGACGGCCACGACATCGCCCACGCCACGCAGGACAGCCTGCGCGCGGAGGTCGGCATGGTCACGCAAGACACCTCGTTGTTGCACCGCTCGGTGCGCGACAACATCCTCTACGGCCGCCCCGACGCGAGCGACGCGCAGATGATCTTGGCCGCCAAGCGCGCCGAGGCCCACGAGTTCATCCTCGGCCTCATCGACCCGAAGGCCCGTGCTGGCTACGACGCGCACGTGGGTGAGCGCGGCGTCAAGCTCAGCGGCGGTCAGCGCCAGCGCATCGCGATCGCGCGCGTGATGCTCAAAGACGCGCCGATCCTGTTGCTCGACGAAGCCACCAGCGCGCTCGACTCGGAAGTCGAGGCGGCGATCCAGGCGAGCCTCTACAAACTGATGGAAGGCAAAACGGTCGTCGCGATCGCGCACCGCCTGTCGACCATCGCCGCCATGGACCGCCTGATCGTGCTCGACCAGGGCCGCATCGTCGAGCAGGGCGATCACCGCAGCCTGCTCGCCCAGGGCGGGCTCTACGCGCGCCTGTGGGCCCACCAGAGTGGCGGGTTTTTGGGTGAGGAAGACGATGAGGCCGAGCCCGCGCTCGCTGCGCGCTGACCGCTTCGGTGGGGCAGTCGCCAATGGCAGTCCGGCCTCTACAGACGAAGACGAAATGAGATGAATTCGGATCGCTCGGCAAATCGAGAACACATCGACCGCGCGACCTCATTGAACTCTCGCGTTTTACAGTACGGGCCGGGCGCGCCGCGGTCTCTGGCGACAGTCGCTACGTGCTCAACCAGCGCGCAACCCAATCCGCACCCTCGGGAGTCAGGACAAACGTAGAGGTTTTGAAAACAGCAATCTTCGTTGGCATGGAAACGGCGAAGGGTGAAAGTAGAAATGTATGAACCAGAGTAAGTCGAGTCGCCCGCGACAACGCAGAACAGGTTAGAGACTGGGTCTGTAACGCGAGAGTAGTTGAGCCGATGTTGCTCCGGGAGGAACCCTTCGGCTTGCTTGCCCAAGTAGTCCAAGCACAAGACCTTCCAATCTGTGGAAGGCAGACCCGCGACCCAATCGGAAAAATCCGGATGCTCACAACGGGACCACTGACCTCTACGCTACCACCTCGATGTATTCCACCCGGCTGGCACCGACGGGAACTGGAAGTCCATCTTTGCGAAGCCCTTCGACATGGAAAACGATCGCTTCGCGGAGTTCGACCTCGACTTCTGCAACGGTTGCGCCTGTGGCGACGCAGCCCGGAAGATCGGATCCATACGCTGAATAGTTGCCTTCAGCTTTTTCGATGACGATGGCGTAGCGCATAGGATCTCAAGACTTCAAACCGGCCTGTTTTTGGATGCTGTTCAGTGTCCCAGCCGCCAGATCATCGCTCGGTTTGCGAGGACCGGCCGCGCCCCTGCCGCAACGTCCACACCAAGTAAGCGACGACGGCAAGGTTGAACGCGAGCGTCGCGACCTTGATCGGGCCGGGCTTGTGCCAGAGCTCGTAGACCTCCACCGGCACGTAGATGCCGCCGCTCGCCGCGCCCAGCCACTCGGCCCAGCGGCGGTCGAACCAGAGGCCCCAGGCTTCGGTCCAGCGCAGTACCGAGTACGCGAGCGCGAGTGCCGCGAAGCCCCAGAGCCGCGTGTCGGTCAGATGCGCTGCAGCGTTCAGGAAGACGCCGGCG
This sequence comes from Rhizobacter sp., assembly GCA_031363645.1. Classification (GTDB taxonomy): domain Bacteria; phylum Pseudomonadota; class Gammaproteobacteria; order Burkholderiales; family Burkholderiaceae_C; genus LMDS01. The sequence continues at coordinate 2,619 of JANLUW010000544.1, forward strand.
ACGTGCTGGTCGGGGTGGATGTGCAGCCGTGTCACCAGCGACTCGGCAATGCGGCGCGCATCGCGGTGCAGCAGTGACAACAGGCCGAAGCCGGCGCCGAACACGATGAAGCCTTTGGCGGCCTCCATCAGCGCGACGACCTTCAGCGTGCGGTGGGCAGAACTCTCGGATCGGTGCATGTGCAGTGCCGGCGAGCGGCGTGTTGTGGACGGCAAATGATCACCTAGCATCTCGTGTGCGCCAACGCATCAGTGCAGGCTGTGGTTTGATCGCAGCTTCACACAAGGAGCCCACGCATGCCCGCTACGCGCCTCACGCCACTTCGGTTTCTTGCCGCCTATGCGGTCACCCTCGTCGTCATGAGCGCGCTCGACGGCGTGTGGCTCGGCTGGCTCGCGACGAGCTTCTACCAAGAGCAACTCGGCGCATTGATGACCGATTCGGTGCGAGTCGTTCCGGCCGCGTTGTACTACTTCGGCTTTCCGCTTGCGATCGTCTACCTCGCTTTGATGCCGGCGACCAGCCTCGGCGAGGCGGCGCTGCGGAGCGCCGCGCTCGGCCTCGCAGCGTTCGGCGTCTACGACCTCACGAACCTCGCCACGCTGCGCGGCTACACGGTGGCGATGACGGTCGTCGACATGGCTTGGGGCACCTTCGCCAGTGCACTCGGCGGCAGCGCGGCGTACCGCTTCGTGTTGGCGCGCGCGGACGCCGCGCAAGCGTCCACCACGTCGCGCTGATCGGTCAGCGCGCAGCGCTGACGCGCCAGATCACGTTGCCCACATCGTCCGCGACAAGCAGTGCGCCTTTGGCGTCGAGCGCCACACCGACGGGCCGGCCGTTCGCCTTGCCTTCTGCGCTCAAAAAACCCGTCAACACATCGACCGGCTCACCGCTCGGCTTGCCGCCTGCAAAAGGCACGAAGATCACCTTGTAGCCGCTGTGCGGCTTGCGGTTCCACGAGCCGTGCTGGCCGATGAACATGCCGCTCGCGAACTGCGCGGGCAAGCTCGTGCCTTTCGACGACGCGAGGCCGAGCGAGGCGGTGTGCGGGCCGAGCGCGTAGTCGGGAGCGATCGCCTTGGCGACCAGGTCGGGGCGTTGCGGTTCGACGCGCACGTCGACGTGCTGGCCGTAGTAGCTGTACGGCCAGCCGTAGAAGCCACCGTCGCGCACCGAGGTGAGGTAGTCGGGCACAAGGTCGCTGCCGATCTCGTCGCGTTCGTTCGCGACCGTCCACAGCGCGCCGCTCGTCGGCTCCAGCACCATGCCGTTCGGGTTGCGGATGCCTGTTGCGAACAGCCGCTTGGTGCCGGCCTTCGGGTCGATCTGCCAGATCGCAGCGCGGCCTTCTTCGGCCGCCATGCCGTTCTCGCCGACGTTGCTGTTCGAGCCGACGGTCGCGTAGAGCGCCTTGCCGTCTTTGCTCGCGATCACGTTCTTGGTCCAGTGGTGGTTGATCGTGCCGGCGGGCAGGTCGACGACGTTGCTGCCGGGCGTGTCGATGCGCGTCGCACCGGGCACGTAGGCATAGCGCACGACGCCGTTGGAGTTCGCGACGTACAGGTCGGTGCCCACCAGCGCCATGCCGAACGGCGACGTCAGGTTCTCGAGGAACACGGTGCGCGTTTCGGCCACGCCGTCGCCATCCGCGTCGCGCAGCAGCGTGATGCGGTTCGCGCTCTTCGGCCCGGCGCCGGCGCGTTTCATCACGAGGTTCATGACCCAGCCCCTGATGCCTTTGGCGTCGTCGGGCTTCGGTGGCGCATTGGTTTCGGCGACGAGCACGTCACCGTTCGGCAGCACGTAGAGCCATCGCGGGTGATCGAGGCCGGTGGCGAACGCGTTGACCTGCGTGCCAGCCGCGGGCGTCGGCTTCGTGCCTTCGGCCCAGCCGTGTGCCGGCGCGATGTTCATCGTCGGCAGCAAGGTCTTGTTGGGTTCGGGCAGCGTCGGGTTGGTGCCGGTGCCGGCCGCGACCGGCAGCTTCGCCACTTCACCACAAGCAGCAAGGGCAACGATTGCCGCGGCTGCGGCGACAAGACGGATCGAGGATTCGGATTTCATAGCCGCCACTTTGGCGTGCGGTCGCGCGCGCGACTGTAGGCGAGTGCCTCACGCAAAAGTCGGTGCGGCGCTAGTCTTGAATGCGCCGCACCTTCACCTTCTTGCCCTTGACCTTGCCAGCAGACAAGGCTTTCAACGCCGGCTCGGCGATCTGCCGATCGACCGCCACGTAGGTCGAGAACTCGTTGACGTTGATCTTGCCGATCTGGCTCGCCGCGAAACCCGCCTCGCCGGTGAGCGCGCCCAGCACATCGCCGGGGCGGATCTTCTCCTTGCGACCGCCGACGATCTGCAGCGTCACCATCGGCGGCAGCAGCCGGCCACCCGGTGCGGGCGTGAGTTCGGCGACCGGGTACCACGTCACCTCGCTGCCCTGCACCAGCTCGATCTTGCCGACGCTGCCCATCTCGTCGAGGCTGGCCAGGCTCAGCGCGAGGCCTTTCGCATCGGCGCGGCCGGTGCGGCCGATGCGGTGGATGTGCAAGGGCGCATCGGGCGTGGTGTCGACATTGATTACCGCTTCGAGTTGCGCGATGTCGAGCCCGCGCGCGGCCACGTCGGTTGCGACCAGCACCGAGCAACTGCGGTTCGCGAATTGAATCAGCACCTGATCACGCTCGCGCTGCTCGAGTTCGCCATGCAGCGCGAGCGCCGCGAAGCCCTGCGCGTGCAGTACTTTCTCGAGGTCGCGACACTGCTGCTTGGTGTTGCAAAACGCGATCGTGCTGGCCGGGCGAAAGTGCTGCAGCAGCAGCGCCACGGTGTGCAGCCGATCGCATTCCTTGATCTCGTAGAAGCGCTGCTCGATTTGCGCCGCATCGACCTGCGACCCGACCTTCACTTGCTTCGGTGCGCGCAAGAACTGCTGCGCGAGTTGGGCGATGCCCTCGGGGTAAGTGGCCGAAAACAGCAGCGTCTGGCGGCTCTTCGGGCAGAGCTTGGCAACACGCGCCATGTCGTCGAAAAAACCCATGTCGAGCATGCGATCGGCTTCGTCGAGCACCAGCGTTTGCAGTGCGGCCAGCGTCAGCGCGCCGCGGTCGATGTGGTCGAGTACACGCCCCGGCGTGCCGACGATCACGTGCGCACCGTGCCTCAAGCTCTCGGTCTGGTTGCGCAGCGGCACGCCACCGCAGAGCGTGAGCGTTTTGACGTTGTCAGCGCTGCGGGCCAGGCGCCGGATCTCGGTCGTGACCTGATCGGCGAGTTCGCGCGTCGGGCACAGCACCAACGCCTGCACCGCGAACGGTTGCGTCTGCCCTTCGAGTTCGAGTTTCGACAGCAATGCGAGTGCGAACGCGGCAGTTTTGCCGCTGCCGGTCTGCGCCTGCACGATCAGGTCGTCACCGGCGAGTGCGAGCGGCAGGCTCGCGGCCTGCACCGGCGTCATCGCCAGGTAGCCGAGGGTGGCGAGGTTGGCGAGCTGTGCAGGCGTGAGCGGCAGCGTCGAAAACGAGAGGCCGGCGGCGGGCGCGGGCGCGGTAAGAACGGTGGTGCGGGTCATCCGCAATTATCGCGGCCGGCGGCTGAAGCCCCGACGCTGCGCATGGCAGTTCGCTGGCACGCGCCAGCGAACTGCCCCGACAGCCACAGTGTAGGCCGTTGCCTGCCTGTACGTCTGCGCCGTTATCGGCCGTGAATACGCGTACTCGTGCGTGATGCCAAGTTACGCGCACTGAGCGCGTGGCTTGAACCTCAGCGCTTCGCGATTTCGAGCAGCTCGACCTCGAACTGCAACGGCGTGTTCGGCGCGATCTTGCCGCCACCGGCACCTCGCTCGCCGTAGGCGATTTTCGATGGGCAGGTCAACTTGGCCTTGCCGCCGACCTTCATCAATTGCACGCCTTCGGTCCAGCATGGAATCACGCCGCCGAGCGGGAACTGCGCAGGCGCGTTGCGCGCATACGAGCTGTCGAATTCACTGCCATCGGCGAAGGTGCCGCGGTAGTGCACCTTGACCGTGGCGGCCGCGGTCGGATTGGCGCCGCTGCCGTCGCGGATCGATTTGTAGACCAGGCCCGATGCGGTCACGACCGCGCCTTTTTCTTTTGCGTTGGTGCCCAGCAGGTCGCCTTGTGCCGAAGCACTGACCGTGACGTACAGGCCCAACACGGCGGCGCCAACGCACATAAGTTTGTTCATTTGCATGCCCAGAATGATGAAGGCGCCGATTGTCGGCGAGTGTGCAATTGTTGCAGTGCACCACATGCCATGGCGGGCGTGTCAATGACCGTGATCGTGCGCGGTGGTGGCTGCCGACAAGCGTTCGCGCAAGGTGGCGATCGGCATGAACCCGCTGCCGACAAGATGCAAATGGTCACCATGTTCGGCGACGAGCGTCGGAAAGCTGCGGATGCCCCAAGCTTGCGACTGCTGAAAGTCTTGCAGCGTCGCGTCGCGCATTTTTTGCGACGCGAAGGCCACGCCAAATTCAGCGCGCGGCAGGCCGAGCGCTTCGGCGATGTCGGCCAGCACGCCGGGCTCGGTCACGTTGCGGCCTTCGGCGTAGAACGCGTGCTGCACCGCTTTGAAGTACCGCCACACGTGCTGCGGCCAGAGGCTTCGCACCGTCACGGTCGCGCGGGCAGCGGGCTCGGTGTCGTAGACGAAGCCGGGGATGTGCAGGGCGGTGTTCGGCGCTTGCGCGAACGATTGGCCGCTCGCCTCGGCCACGCGGTGCCAGTGACCGGCGAGCTCATCGGCACGCTCGGGTGCAATCGTCTCGGTGGTGAACGGGCGCAGGCCGCCCATCACGAGCGCCAACTGCAACGGCGCGGCGTCTTGCGGGTCGGCCAGCAACTCGTCGAGCGGCGTCACGAAGCCGTAGCACCAAGAGCACATGGCGTCGCCTACGTAGATCAGGTTCATTGCAATTCGTCTTCCAAAACAGGTACGGGGCACTTTATCGGAGTCGACCCTGCCCGGCCGGCGATGGGGTTCTTACACTACCGGGCCACGCCGACATGGCGCCACCACTGCGCCACCACCGCGCAACCACCGCGCAACCACCGCGCCCACGATCCATGAC
>JANLUW010000549.1:0-5884 GCA_031363645.1 Rhizobacter sp.
CTCGGGCGGCGCCGCTTACCTGCCGAAGAAAATCGCAAAACAAGGAGCCTCGCGAGGGCTTATTTCCTCCGAGAGGACTGGCCGCAAACGAGAACTTGGCGGCCTTTTTTTGGCGTTCGGCCCTAGCCGCGCCCGACGAACGGCATCTTGGTCGCCATCACCGTCATGAACTGCACGTTGGCCTCAAGTGGCAGGCCGGCCATGTGCACGACCGCGTCGGCCACGTGTTTCACGTCCATCCGCGGCTCGACCATCAACGTGCCGTTGGCTTGCGGCACGCCGGTGGTCATGCGCTCGGTCATCTCGCTGGCGGCGTTGCCGATATCGATCTGGCCGCAGGCGATGTCGTGCGCGCGGCCATCGAGTGAGGTCGCTTTTGTGAGGCCGGTGATCGCGTGTTTGGTGGCGGTGTACGGCGCGCTGAACGGGCGCGGCGCGTAGGCCGAGATCGAGCCGTTGTTGATGATGCGGCCACCACGCGGGCTCTGCGTCTTCATCAGCTTGAAGGCTTGCTGCGTGCACAGGAACACGGCGGTCAAATTGACGTCGACCACGGCTTTCCACTGCGCGACCGTGAGCTCGTCCATCGGTATCGCCGGCGCGCCGGTGCCGGCGTTGTTGAACAGCACGTCAAGCCGGCCGAAGGCGTGGCGCGTGGCGTCGAACAGGGCGATCACCGCGGCCGGGTCGGTGGCGTCGGTCGGCACCGCGAGCGCATGCGCCGCGTGCGCTCCGGCGAGCGATTTCGTTTCGTTCAGAGCGTCGGCGCGTCGGCCGGCGAGCACGACCCCGTAGCCGGCGGCGAGCAAAGCGAGCGCGGTCGCGCGGCCGATGCCGCTGCCTGCGCCGGTGACCATGGCGATCTTCATAGAGGCTCCTCGGTTGTCGGATGGTTGGCGGGCGCGGCAGTCAGTGCGTCGCCGTCGTCCGAGACGAAGCAATCGGCGAACGTGAAATACAGCGAGGCATAGAACATGGTGCCGACGATCAACGCCAGCGGCACGATCGTGCCCATCATCATTTGCGGCTGGCCGAGCAGCATCAGCAGCAGGCTACCGATCAGGCTCGCGCTCATCACGATCGCGAACCACGAGAAAAAGTACACCGCGAAAGCGCCGCGGTTGCGCCAGCACGCGAGCGTGCTCGAGAACAGCGCCTGCGCGCAGCCTTGGCCGCCCCAGTGAACCAAAGCCGGCGCATGCCAGAACGGAATTGCCAGCAAGCCCGCCAGCGCGAAACGAAGCAGCATGCCGACGAGCGCGCCGGGCGCTGCGGCGAGCGCGGCGTTGGCCTCGGGGTTGGCGTTGGCTCCACTCGCGGCGCTGGCCGCACCGGGCCCACTCGCGGCAGCAGGCATCGATTCGAGCAACACCTCGGGGCCGCCACTGTCGACGAGCGACACCAACGCAGTGATCGCGAAGGTCGCTGCCATGTAGATCAGCCCGAGCTTCAGGTAGGCGAGGCGCCGTGCGCGGTCGATCTGCAGTGGTTCGATGAACACGCGCGGCGTGGGCCACTTGCCCTCGAGCACCTGTTTCGTCGCGATCATGAAACCGAGCGACAACAGCGGCACTGCCGGCACGATCGCGAACGCCAGAAACGGCAAGAAGTTGACGAGCAACACCAGGAACATCACGCTGCTGAACAACAATGCGAAAGCCATCGGCCGGGTTGCGAAAGCGCGCAGGCCGCGGCGCACCCAAAGCACACCATGTCTGACGGGAACGGTCTGCAGTCTCATGCGGTTTCGGGCAGTGAAACGGGCGGGTGCCACGGCGCGGCGATGCGCTCGCGCAGCACGCGCTCGAAGTGGGTCGGGTTGTGGGCGGTGAGCAAGCTCGCGTCGCGCGGCAGGTGCGCATCCCATAGCCGCGAGAGCCAAAAGCGCAGCGCGGCCGCGCGCATCAATGCCGGCATCAACCGGCGCTCACCGCCGCTTAGCGGGCGCACCGCGACGTAAGCGCCGACGAGGGCGGCGGCGCGGGCTTCATCGAGGCGGCCCGAGGCGAGGTCGATGCACCAGTCGTTCAGGCACACGGCGATGTCGAAACCGAAGGTGTCGACACCGGCGAAATAGAAGTCGAACAGCCCGCAGAGCACATCGCCGTCAGCCGACGTGACGAACATCGCGTTGTCGCGAAACAGATCGGCATGTATGGCCCCGCGGGGCAACGCGGCGTATGCGGCCGAGCCGCCGAGCTGCTGCTGAAACGCGAGCTCGGACTCGATCAGCGCGCGTTGGCCGTCGTTCAGAAACGGCACGACGACCGGCACGGTCTCGGCCCACCAGGCGAGCCCGCGAAAGTTGGGCTGGTGCATCGTGAAGTCGGCGCCCGCGAGGTGCATGCGCGCGAGCATCGTGCCCAGGCTCGCGCAATCGGCAGCGTCGGGTGCGAGGTGGTGACCGCCGGGCAGGCGGTCGACCACGGCAGCCGGTTTGCCCTGCAGTGTGTGCAGGATCGCACCGCTGGCGTCGGCCTTCGGCCGCGGCACAGGAATGCCGCGTTCGGCCAAGTGCTTCATCAAGTGCAGGTAGAACGGCAACTCCCGGTGCTTGAGGCGCTCGAACACCGTCAGCACGTACTGGCCATTGGCCGTGTCGGCGAAGTAGTTGGTGTTCTCGATGCCACTGCGGATGCCCGCCAAACCCGTCAGCGCACCCAGCCCGAGACGCGACACGAGCGATGCGGCCTCGTCGAACGAGACTTCGGTGTAGACCGCCATCGCGAGTTAAAAAGCGAGCACGTTCCAGACGCGCTTGCCGACCGCCGAGCTCGCGCCACCGGTGCCGTCGAGCGCCTCGCGGCCGCTGCGGTTTTGAATGATCTCGTAGGGCTTGGTCACGCCGACCTTGGGCGTGACGACGACGTGCTGCACCTGCCCGCGCACGGTCAATTCGTCGATCTTCGAGCCGCCGTCTTCGATCAAGCTGTGCTTCACGTTCGGCTCGTTGCGCTCGACCCGCTCGTCGACCAGCAGAAGCGGTTTCGCAGCTGGCGCTGTCTGCGCCCAGCAGGGCACCGACACACAAACCAGGACCAGCGCGAGTTTCGGATTCATGCCGGCATTCTAGGTTGCGGCCGGTCAATCCCGCCCTGCACCCTGCTTCACAATGCCGCCATGAGTGACAAGACCCTGCTGCTGGTGGATGGCTCCAGCTACCTGTATCGCGCCTACCACGCGCTGCCCGATCTGCGCGGCCCCGGCGGCGTGCCGACCGGCGCGCTGCGCGGCGTCGTCTCGATGTTGAAGCTGTTGCGTGAGCAGTACCCGGCAGCGCTCGGCGCCTGTGTGTTCGATGCGAAAGGGAAGACCTTTCGCGACGACTGGTACGCCGAATACAAGGCCAACCGGAGTGCGATGCCGCCCGACCTGGCGCTGCAGATCGAGCCGATTCACGCGGCGGTGAAATTACTCGGCTGGCCGGTGCTCACCGTGCCCGGGATCGAAGCCGACGACACGATCGGCACGCTGTGCAGGGTGGCCGCGGCGGCCGGGTTCGACGTGATCGTCTCGACCGGCGACAAAGACCTGGCGCAGCTCGTCAACGCGCACGTCACGCTCGTCAACACGATGAACAACGAGCGGCTCGACCCGGCCGGCGTGGCCCTGAAATTCGGCGTCGCGCCGGACCTCATCGTCGATTATTTAACGCTGGTCGGGGACACGGTCGACAACATCCCCGGCGTCGAAAAAGTCGGCCCGAAGACCGCTGCGAAGTGGCTCGCCGAACACGGCTCGCTCGACGGCGTGATCGCCGCCGCACCGACGATGAAAGGTGCTGCCGGCGAGCACCTGCGCAACGCGCTCGACTGGCTGCCGCAGGGCCGCAAGCTCGTCACGGTAGCGACCGATTGCGACCTGAGCGCGCACGTGCCCGGCTGGCCGGCGTTCGACTCGCTCGCGTTCGCGCCGACCGACTCCGCCAAGCTGATAGCGTTCTACGAGCGCTGCGATTTCAAGTCGTTCAAGCGCGAGCTCGAGAACGCGGCGGGCATGCCCGTGTCGACCGAGCCGGCCGCGCCGAAAGCTCCCGAGTTCGAAACGCACTACGAGACCGTGCTGACCGATGCGCAGCTCACGGCTTGGCTTGCGAAGATCGACGCCGCGCCGCTGACCGCGATCGACACCGAGACCGATTCGCTCGACCCGATGCGCGCGCAGATCGTCGGCATCTCGCTCGCGACCACCGTGGGCGAGGCCGCCTACATCCCGCTGCGCCACAGCTACGCCGGTGCACCCGATCAGTTGCCGTTCGACGATGTGCTCGAGCGGTTGAAGCCGTGGTTAGAAAGCGCGAGCAAGCCCAAGCTCGGCCAAAACATCAAGTACGACACCCACGTGCTCGCGAACGCCGGCATCGCAATCCAGGGCTATGCACACGACACGATGCTGCAAAGCTACGTGCTCGAAGCGCACAAGCCGCACGGGCTCGCGAGCCTGGCCGAGCGCCACCTCGGCCGCAAGGGGCTGAGCTACGAAGACCTGTGCGGCAAGGGCGCGCACCAGATCTCGTTCGCCCAGGTCGACATCGAACGCGCTGCCGAGTATTCGTGCGAAGACAGCGACATGACGCTCCATGTGCACCAGACGCTCTGGCCGCAGATCGAAGCCGACGCCGGACTGCTGCACATCTACCGTGACATCGAGATGCCGACGAGCGCGATCCTCGGCCGCATCGAGCGCACCGGCGTGCTGATCGACAGCGCCAAGCTCGCCGCGCAAAGCCAGCAGCTCGCTGAACGGATGATGGCACTCGAACAGCAGGCCTACGAGCTCGCCGGGCAACCGTTCAACCTCGGCAGCCCGAAGCAGATCGGCGAGATATTGTACGAGAAGCTCGGCCTGCCGGTCAAGAAAAAAACCGCCAGCGGAAGCCCGAGCACCGACGAAGAAGTGCTGACCGAACTCGCGGCCGACTATCCGTTGCCCGCCAAGCTGCTCGAAAATCGCAGCCTCGCCAAGCTCAAGGGCACTTACACCGACAAGCTGCCGCTGATGGTGAATGCGGCCACAGGCCGCGTCCACACCAACTACGCGCAGGCGGTTGCGGTGACCGGGCGGCTGTCGAGCAACGACCCGAACCTGCAGAACATCCCGATCCGCACGCCCGAAGGCCGGCGAGTGCGCGAGGCGTTCATCCCACCGCCGGGGCACGTGATCATGAGCGCCGACTACTCGCAGATCGAGCTGCGCATCATGGCCCACATCAGCGAAGACCCGGCGCTGCTGCGCGCCTTCGAGCGCGGGCTGGACGTGCACAAGGCCACCGCGAGTGAGGTCTTCGGTACGCCGGTGGACGAGGTGTCCAGCGAACAGAGGCGTTATGCCAAGGTCATCAACTTCGGCCTCATCTACGGCATGGGCGCCTTCGGGCTGGCCAGCAATTTGGGTATCGAACAAAAAGCGGCCAAGGACTTCATCGACAAGTACTTCGCGCGCTTTGCCGGCGTCAAGCGCTACATGGACGAGACGCGCGTCAAGGCCAGGGAACTCGGCTACGTGCAAACCGTGTTCGGCCGCCGCCTGTGGCTGCCCGAGATCAACTCGGGCAACGGCCCGCGCAAGGCCGGTGCGGAGCGCCAGGCCATCAACGCGCCGATGCAGGGCACGGCGGCCGACCTCATCAAGCTGGCGATGATCGCGGTGCAGCGCGCGCTGGACGGCGAGCAGCGCGCCACGCGCATGGTGATGCAGGTCCACGACGAACTGGTGCTCGAAGTGCCGCAGTCCGAACTGGACTGGGCGCGCGAGGCCGTGCCGCGCCTGATGGCCGGTGTGGCGCAATTGAAGGTGCCGCTGCTGGCCGAGGTGGGCGTGGGGCCGAACTGGGACCAGGCGCACTGAGCCTCGGGCTGGGCTCAGCGCCGGACTTCGAAGGGTG
>JANLUW010000557.1:0-1961 GCA_031363645.1 Rhizobacter sp.
TCGACGACATCCGCCGCCAGCTTGCGCTTTGCGAAGACTCGGGCGACGCGCTCGAGATCACCCCGCTGCTGCTGCTCGGCCCGCCCGGCGCCGGCAAGACCCATTTCGCACGCGAGCTCTCGGTGCTGCTCGGCACCGGCATGGGCTTTTTGTCGATGAGCTCGATGACGGCCGGCTGGGTCTACAGCCTGCTCGAACACGGCACCGCCGGCAGTTTCACCGACGAGTTCGCCGAGGTGCCGATCGACGCGAGCCAGGTCATTTGGCTCGCGACCGCGAACGACGGCTGCGCCATTCCCGACCCGATCCACAACCGCATGAACGTCTACGAGGTGCGCTCGCCCGACCGCGACGCCGCGCGCTGCATCGCCGCCCGGCTCTACCGCAGCATCCGCGCCGAGCACGGCTGGGGCGAGCGCTTCGACACCGAGCCGCCGAGCGACCTGCTCGACGCGATGAGCGAGATGGCGCCGCGCGAAATGCGGCGCGCGTTGATGACCGCCTTCGGCAACGCCAAGCTCGATCGGCGCGCGCGCATCGCAACGTGTGATTTGCCGGAGGCGCGCAACAAGCGCGGAGCGATCGGGTTCGTGCAGTAGCGGCAGCGCGCTTCCGGACGCCGAATTCAACGCTCGGGCAACACGACACTTTCATTGGCCACGCGATCGACCCTGCACGGCGGCAACGCATCGAGTTCGACCAGGTCGACGCAAAACGGCAGTTCGCTCGTCTCGAACCGGTCGCGCAGATCGGCACGTTGCCGCCAGCTCAACCGAAGCGGCTGAATCACCAGCAGGTCCAGGTTGGAGAACGGCCGCGATCGACCCGTAGCGCGCGAGTCGAACACACGCACCTCGGCGTTCGGAAGCAAACTGTCGAGGGTGTCGCGCACGATTCGGGCGTGAAGTCGCAGTCGCTCTATGCCGAACCGAACCCACCGACCGCTGCGGAGCCGAACACCTCGAGACGTGACACGCCAAGGCAACGGCACCGTGCGGCCACGGCGGACTGTTCTTGCACGAGCCTGAGTTCCATGCGGCAATTATCGGCAGCGCAGGGCAATCGGCTTCATGCAACCGGCCTGTGGCCGCCCCAGATGCGACCGACTCGCTCGACCTCGGCGCAAACCGCCGCGAATTCCCCTCGCGCGTCGGCCACCTGCGCAGTCGACCGTCCGGCCACGATGTTGGTGACGCCTACGGCGATCGAGTGCGCCGGCCTCACGGGCTCGCGCTCACCGCCGCACTGGTCGGCCAGATGGTTCGCTCGGCATGGGCTAAGACCATCAGCAATTCGTCGGACTCGACCGGATGCGCGGCCAGCGCTGCTGGTGTGGCCGGCGCGAAGCCATGGCGTTCGAGCAGTCGCAAAGAACGGAGGTTGACACGCTTGAGCACGGCCAGGAATTCGCGCACGTGATGGGTCGCCGCGAGCTCGTCCAACACCGCCGCCGTCGCTTCGCTCGCCAGTCCTCGCCCCCAATGTGGGCTGCCGAGCACGTAGGCGACGTATGCAGCGCCATCAGCGAGCACGGTTGCCTGCACGAACCCGATCAGCGAGTCGTTGGCGGTCTCACTCAGCACCCAGTTGAGCCAGCGCTGCCGTCCATCCGGCGACTGCCGCGATTCGAGCCGCGCGAATCGGGCGCGTAACCATTCGACCGACGCCGGCGGCTCGTTCTCGTGCGCGTAAATCGCCGGGTCGGCGAGCACAGCGAATATTGCCTCGGCGTGCATTGCGCATTGGGGCATCAAGGTCAATCTTTCCGTCTGCAGCGTGTTCATGCTGCAGCCTACCGCAAGGCACTCGTATCATGAGCTGCATGCCCACCTCACTCGACGGTCAACTCGTGGTCGCGATCTCGTCGCGTGCGCTCTTCGACTTCGAGGAGGAGAACCAGCACTTCGAGGCGAACGACGACCGCGCCTACATGAAGTTGCAGCTGGCGCGGCTCGACAGTG
>JANLUW010000568.1:0-1563 GCA_031363645.1 Rhizobacter sp.
CGCGCTCGACCATCATCTCTTCAATCTGCCGCAGGCTCAAAGGATAGGCCGCGTACCAGCGAACGCACACCAGCATCACCTCGATCGGGTAGTGCAGCCGCTTTAAAACCTTGCGCACCGCCTCGTTCATCGTGCTCTTGATCTTGCCCCTGCATTTCCGGACACGGCCCATACGCAATGTAGCGCCGGTTGTTCGGGTTGAGCGCGGCGTAACTGTTCAACACGTTACCGCCTGAATTCGCGCGGCGACTTCATCTTCAAGCTCGAGTGCGGATGGACCTCGTTGAAGTGCTCGAACGCCGTAGGCAGTTGCGCCAGAACGGTCCGGGCATCGCTGAGGTCCATGCGACTGACGTAGTCGCGCTTGAACGTGTTGACGAAGCTCTCGGCCATGCCGTTGCTCTGCGGGCTGCACACCGGCGTATTGACCGGCGTCAGGCCGAGCGACTTGGCGATGCGTCGAGTTTCGCGGGCGCTGTAGGCGCTGCCGTTATCGGACAGGAGCTGCAGCAGGTGGTCCGCAGGCACGGCCTCCACGACCCCGAAGCGCTTCTCGACGGCCTCGATGAGCATCTCGCGCACCGGCTCGCCCGGCAGCCCTTTGCCCTCCCAGGCGCGGAACGCCATGATCTCGCGGTCGCAGCAGTCTTTGGCGAACGTGGCGGTCACGGTCTGACCCGAGTCGCACTTGATCTCGAAGCCATCAGAGCACCAGCGCGTGTCGCTGACTTGGACCGAGACGGTACCGGTGTGCGCCCGGCTCGACTGCGGGCGTCGCGGTGCCTTCGGCAGCAACAAGGCGTTGCCGGCCATCACCCGGTACACGCGCTTAAAGTTCACGCGCGGCGAACCGGAGCTGGCGCGTTTGCGATTGACCAGCGCGCAAGCGCGCCGGTAGCCGTAGCTGGGCAACTCGGTGATCTGCTCGCGGATGTCGGCCAGCAATTGGTCGTCGCCATGCGGCGTGCGTTCGGTTCGGCCATCAACCCACGACGGCGGCCGGCTGCGCAGCACATGAACGTTCGAGCGCGCCATCCCGAGCGCTTGGCAGACGGCATTCATTGGCCGTCCCCCGGCAACAAGGGTGAGCGCGCAATCCACTTTTTTTCGGCGGCGTACTCCACCGCTTCCTTGAGGATCTCGTTTTCCAAGGTCTTCTTGCCCAACACACGCTGCAGCTTGGCAATCTCGGCTCGGGCGGCAGCCAACTCTGAGGCCGGCACCACCGCCTCGCCGGCGGACACGGCCATCAACGCACCCTGGCGTTCGAGCTTGCGCCACTGGAACAACAAGCTCGCCGCAACGCCTTCCTGCCTGGCCACGAGCGACACGCTCATGCCGGCCTCGTAGGTTCGCCTCACGAGCGCCGACTTCTCAGCCAGGGACCAGCGCCTGCGGCGCTGGTCCCTCGTAATCACCTCGATCGTCTCTGCCCGAAAATTTCACCTCTTGCCCAGTCACTGAATCGAAACTGAAATCCAAACCAAAATTCAGACCCAAATCCTCCCATCAACGAAAGATTCCCTCATGACAACCCAATACGAAATTCACGGCAGCGTCGCC
>JANLUW010000492.1:0-11550 GCA_031363645.1 Rhizobacter sp.
GACTCGCCCCGGCGCGCCGCTCCGTGCCCTAAGCTCCCACGGCTTCGTTGGCCATGTCCCGGGTGCGGCCGTTGTCAAGGAAGTTGTCGTGCAAGTTGAAGATCAAGCCGCCTTTCGATCGACTTGGATCTTGTTGTTGATCGGTTTGTCGGGATTGAGGTGGACCACCTCGATACGGGTCCAGTTTCGAGTTTCGCCTGACCATCGACGGAGATGTCGATCGCGTGCTGCTGCGTAGACCGCGACCCGGTCGTTGAGCAGAGATCAATCGATCTGCTGATGGCGCTGATGCGGGGTGACGAAGCCGATCGCGCTGTGGCGGTGTTCGTGGTTGTACCAATGCACGAGCTGCGTCACCCAGCGGCGCGCGTGCAAAAAGCTCCCCAACGGTTTGACCGGCAACTGCGGCCGGTACTTCAGCGTCCGGAACAAGGCCTCGGAGAAGGGGTTGTCGTTGCTCACGGCAGGCCGACTTCGAGAGCCCGCCACGCCGAGCCGCTGCAGCGTAGCCAGCATCGCATCGCCCTTCATGGGTGAGCCGTTGTCGGAGTGCAGCGTGAGTTGCTGCGCGGCGATCCCCTGGCGCGCGCAGATGTCGGTCAGCAACCGGCCGGCACGCTCCGCGCTTTCGCTGGAATCGCGGCTTAACCCAGTCCAAGTTTTTGTCCGCACCCCCGTCCAGCGGTTTGCGGCCGCGCTTCACGGCGCGCTTGTGCGCCGGCACATTGACCGTGTCTGTGTTGTCGACGCGTCCTCGACTGCGGGCTGTGCCTGAGCACCGAGGACCTCGGACTCGTTGAAGAACATGTCCTTTTGGTGCGTCGCGCCGGCCTCGCTCTTGGCCGCGAACAACTGACGCTTGAACTTGTTCAGTTGCTCCTCTAGAAGGTCGCGCTCGATGCGCACGACGCGCAGTTCACCGACGAGATTTTCTCGGCCTTTCTTGGTTTCGTCCAACGCCTCAAGCAGGGCTGCGTATTCTTCGGCGCTGGGCATGTGAACCATCGACTGCTTCGGTCTATATGCAACGCAGGCGTTCCTCGGTCGCTGCATTTTCTCGCAGATATTTCGACGCCAAGGTCCTCAAACAACGCGCTCGTAGAACCGATGCGGATGTCGCTGCGCGACCGCCACGTCGATGCCATCGAGCAGCCAGTGCAACTGCTCCACCGTCAGGGTACGCACGAGCGCTTCGGCAGGCCAGACGAAGCGATGTTGCTCGAGCCGTTTGAGCAGCAACCAGAATCCGGTGCGGTTCCAGTTGAGGATCTTGACCCGGTTGCGCCGACGATTGCTGAACACGTACACCGCCGCCGCCAACGGGCTCATGCCCAACGCTTGCTCCACCATCAGCGCCCAACCATTGATCCCCATCCGGAAGTCGATGGCCGGCCGATGCAGGTAGACCTTCAGCCCCTCGTCGAAGCGGAAGATCACAGCCTGCCCAACACATCGATTAGATTGCCTGCCTGCCTGCTGCGCGTCACACCCGCGCAGGTCGATGACTACTCCGTTGGGCAGCCGAGCCTGCACGATCATCGCGGGAGGTGGTGCCGGCGCCGGCGGCGCGGCATTGGTGCTGACCTCGACGAACGAGGGTGCCTGCATCTCCACGACGCCTCGCGACGCCGCTCTCTCGTACTGACGGACCCAGGCGCTCGACTGATCGGTGTTGATGCCGCACTCGCGCGCCAAACTGGCCATCGACACCCCGGGCGCGCGACATGCCAAGATCAGTCCGCACTTAACCTGCGCCTCGTACACGCTGCGGCCGTCTCGCTTGCGGCCCACAACAAGCCGCCGCGCCAAGTCCGAAATCGTCTCGTCTGACATCACGTTCCCACGTACCGTACGTGGGAACGCAGGGTCTCAGTCACGACGACGAATCACAAGACGTACTTGGTTGACCGCTTGCCATCGTCGGGCGTTCGAGCGGGTGGCGGCCGTGCTGCCGTTCGCCATGCTCGGTGTGGACTCGCACAACGACAGCGCCTTCATGAGCGAGAGCGTGTTCGATTACTGCAAAGGCCACGATCTCGTGCAGACCCGCTCGCATGCCCACAAGAAGAATGACCAGACCTGGGTGGAGCAGAAGAATGGCTCCATCGTGCGCGAAGCGAGCGCGAATGCCGGCGCGAAACCAGGCGGCACGCGACACACGAACAGAGTCAAGGGCAACCATGACTGTGCAAAGTATCCGGACTAAATTCGCAAGTCGTCAAATCCGGTAGGCGCGAAGTCGGGCCTTGGCGGAGGCGCGGCCGTCACCGGCAGCCCTACGCGAAAGATCGTGCCGCCCCCTTGAGGGCACTCGAAGCCGATACTGCCGTCCATGCGCTCGACCAGTGAACGAGTGATCGAAAGGCCCAGACCGCTGCCGTCCCGTGCTCGCGTGTCGGTCGCATCGGCCTGCGTAAAAGGCTCAAAAAGACGAGCGCGGAATTCGGTCGGGATGCCGGGGCCGTGGTCGAGGACAGAGATCGTGCATTGCGTTGTCGTCACCTGAAGTCGCACTACAACCTCGCTGCCTTCCGGCGAAAACTTAATCGCGT
Organism: Rhizobacter sp.; assembly: GCA_031363645.1. Taxonomy (GTDB): domain Bacteria; phylum Pseudomonadota; class Gammaproteobacteria; order Burkholderiales; family Burkholderiaceae_C; genus LMDS01. The sequence continues at coordinate 2,553 of JANLUW010000492.1, forward strand.
TCGAAAGCAGGTTGCCCATGACCTGGACCATGCGGCGCGCATCGACGCTCACCCAAACCGGCCCTTCGTGGCGAGGCATCAGCAACCGCACCTTGTACAGGCGCGCGAAGCCGAGCGTGCTGCGCAGCGTGTCGCGCAGCAGTTTTACCAGATCGTGTACCTCCGGCTCGATGAGCAGCTGACCCGTCTGCATCTTGTCGAGATCCAGGATGTCGTTGACCAGCTCGACCAGCCGCTCGCAATTGCGCGATGCCATCACGACCATGGCCTGCGCGTCCTCGGGAAGAGGGCCGGTCGTGCCATCGGCCATCAACGCGAGCGCGCCGCGGATGCTGGTAAGCGGTGTGCGCAGCTCGTGGCTGACGACCGAGACGAAGTCTCGCTTCATGCGCTCCACCCGGTGTTGTTCGCCGAGGTCGCGCAACACGCATAGGTGCAGCCGCCGACCACCGTGGCTAAGGGCGCGCCAGGTGATTTCGAGCGGGAAGGTAGAGCTGTCGAGCCGCTGTGCATCGATCCGGCGGCAGGTCACCGCGAGATCGTCGGTGGCGTCGGTAGATTCGCGGCGCAGGCGATCGAATTCGGGAATCAGATCGACCACCGGCTGCCCTAGCAGCCGCACCGCGTCGCAACCGAAGATGGCGTGTGCCGCAGAGTTGCAACTCTCGATCATCCCGCGCTCGTCGAAGGTGATGACGCCGTCAGGGATGGCCTCCAAGACCCTGGCAACGCGGGCCTGTGCATCTTGCAGCGCCTGATCGCTCTGATTGCGGCGCTGCGCTTCCTGCTGTAGCAGGTCGTGCGAATGCGACAGTTGGCGCGCCGCGTGCCGCAGGCGCCACAGGCCGATCACACCGAGCAGCAGGGTCGCACCGGCGGCAACGGTCAGCAGCACCGCCATGCGATCGCCGGCGACGTCGGCGTGCGCCTGTCGCTGCGCGAGCTTGGCCTGCTCGGCGTCGCGCAGCGCTTGCAGGATGCGCTGTGCGCCGTCACGCCGTTCGGCGACGCGAACGGCGAGCGCTGCGGCCTGCGCTACGGTCACTGGCGCGCCGTGACAAGCCGCTGCTGTCGGCGCGCCGATGTCGCGGCGCAGCGCAGCCCAGGCCGCCTCTAGGTCACCGATCTGCCGGCGCTGCGTGTCGTCGTCCTGGACGAGCTTCTTCAGCCGCGCCAATTCCTGGCTGGGTTCGCCCGGCGCGAGGGGCGAACCTACGCCAAGAGCGCACGGCGGCGACGTGGCGTCGCGCTCGACTCCGCGTTCGGCCAGGGCGACCTGCTCGAGTACCTCTAGCGTGCGGGACTTCGCCCGCTGCGTCGACATCAAATCGCCGTAGACACGGGCACTCAGCCCGAAGACCAGCAGGGCACATGCGGCCAGTAGCCCGGTGGGTACCAACAGGCGGTTTTCGAGGCGCCAAGAGCGCGGCGTCATGGTCTTTCTTTCGGGACCTGCCAACTGGCCGAACGGCGCATATCACCCCATTCGCTGGGCCGTCCGGCGAGCCACTTGACGGTACCCTGCATGCGCCACCACATCACGAGTTGGCGATAGCCCAGGTTCTCGATCAGCATCGCGGCAGTCAACTGGAGCAGGTGACTCAGATCCGGGTAGATGTGAAAGGACATTTCTTCCAGCAACAGCGCAGAAGTGGACAACAGCAAGCCCAGCCCGATCGCCAGTACCAGGAACGCAGCGCACACGGGCCAGGAGATCAGGCCTGTCAGCCCGCCGAGCAGCATCGAGGCATAGCCCAACAGCTCGATCAGCGGACCGAAGGCCTCGAACACCAGCATCGCCGGAAACGCCAGCCAGCCGACCGCCCCGCCGCGCGGGTGCAACAGCAGTGCACGGTTCAGCCACAGGCTCTCGAGCAGGCCCCGCTGCCAGCGGGTGCGCTGGTTCTTCAGCACCTTCAGGCTCTCGGGGGCCTCGGTCCAACACACCGGATCGGCAAGGAAGACGATACGGTACGGCCGCCCGGAGCGGCGGTGGTGCAGGTGCAGCCGCACGATCAGCTCCATGTCCTCGCCGATGGAGCTTACCCGGTAGCCGCCGGCCTCGACCACCGCGCTGCGGCGAAACACGCCGAACGCGCCCGAGATGATCATCAGTGCATTCAATGGTGACCAGCCCAGCCGTCCGAACAAGAAGGCGCGCAGGTACTCGACGATCTGCACGCGGGCCAGCAGGCTGCGCGGCATGCCCACGCTCTGGAGGAAGCCATCCGAGACACGGCAGCCGTTCGCCAGCCGCACCGTGCCGCCGCTGACGATCGCGGTCGGGTCTTCTAGAAAGGGTCGCACGACCCTGCGGAGGCTGTCGGATTGCAGGATCGAATCGGCATCGACGGCGCAAAACAGCGGATGCCGCGCGGCGTTGATGCCGGCGTTCAGCGCGTCAGCCTTGCCGCCGTTGGCTTTGTCAATCACGCGAAGGTTCGGGTACGTCGGCGAGCGGTAGATGCCGCGCACCTCGGCCACCGGGAGCGCCACGTGGTAGGCCTGCGGAAACTCCACTAGCGAGAACTCGTCGCGCAGCACCTGCATCGTCGCGTCCTTCGAGCCGTCGTTGATGACGATGACCTCGAACGCCGGGTAGTCGAGTTGCAGCATCGAGCGCACCGAGGTGGCAATCGTGCTCTCTTCGTTGTAGGCCGGTGCTAGCACCGTGATCGGCGGCTCCAGCCCCGAGGCGTATTGCGGCAGGTCAGCCATCAGCTGCGCCGGACTGTCGCGCCGGATCGCCAGCAGTGCAGAAAAATTCAGCATCATGTACGTGGCGTTCAGCGCACCGAAGTAGGCCAGGAACAGCCACTGCACCGCCGCGACGATGTCGTGCCAACTCATGGCCGAGCCCGGGTGCGCCGCATGCCGGCATTCGGTGCAGGCGCGAAGGCGACGGGGACGACCGGCTGTGGCTTCATGCCAACTTCCTTTCCACCAGCACCTGCGTCAGCACATCGCGCGCATAACGGTCGGTCAAACCATCGCGCAGCCCAGTCAGGCTCTCGGACGTCATGCCGGGCATGGACACCAGCGCACCGGCGGCGCGGTAGCGCACCCACCACTGCGGATCGGACAACAGTCCATGTAACAAGGGCAGGTCTTGCGGTGTGCCGAGCCGGCCAAGGGCGCCAGCGGCCTGCAGGCGCACCCACCAGATCGGATGTCCGGCCAGTTCGCGCACACGCTGCAGCGCCCCCGGCGTGTGCACGTGCTGCAGGCAGACGGACAACAGATCGTTGTCGGCGGTGTCCGCCAGCAACCCCTCCAGAGCAGCCGACGCGCGTATCGAGTCGACGGCGGCGAGCAAGCGAACCAGCCGCACCTGTGTGCCGGGCTCGGCCACGTCCAGGTGCCGCCGAAGGGGCTCGAACACGTGCGCCGAGCCAGCGTCGCGCAGCAGGACTGCGAGTCGCGCCAGTGGCCAATCGGGGCGGCGTTCGAGTTCGGCAATGACGGGTTCGGCCGCGTGCACCGGATCGATCTGCAGCAGCGCTCGCGCGGCGGCCAGGCTGAGGTACGGCCGCGGATCGGCCAGCAACTCGAGCACCCGCTGCCAGTCGCTCGTGCGACCGAGGTGGCCGATGGTCAGCAGTCCGAGCAATTGCTGCTTGCCCCGGCCCTGTTCCATCCAGCGGCGTGCCTGAAGATGCAGGCCCAGCCCGGCAAGAACCCGACCCAGCCGCTCGTGCGATGGCCCGCGCAGGCTATCGGCGAGGTGGTTCCAAAGCAGCATCAGCGGAACTTCCTCGCCGCGCGTCAGTGAAGGCAGGGTCAGGTCTTCACCGAGTGCGTAGCGCAGCAGCAGCGGCCGCCAGCGCGTCGCGACAGCAGCGCTGAAGCGGTCGCGGCGGCGTTGCAGCAAGCGCATCACGGCGATCTGCAAAATCAGGCTGAGCGTTAGCCCTAAAGCAGCCAAACCGACGTCACGCGCCAGATGGAGGATCAATTCAGAATTGGCGGCGGAGCCCAAGGCGAAGCCCGGTGCGTTCGTAAAAATCGCCAACTTTCTGCGAAGACAACTCGGCGCTCAGACGCCAGTCGGGCGAGAGCTTCCACACACCGCTTAGGGCCACGCCTTGCACGCGTGCAGCGACCACGCCGGTGCCGGGCACGTTCTCGAGTTCGCGGCCGAACGCCAGCAGCAGGCCGAGCGTGGTGGTGTCGTTCGGGTACCAATTCAAGTGCCATTGCTGCGCCCCGCTGCTGCCGCCGACGTCGAGGTGCGTGATCGAGCCGATCCAGACAAAGCGGAACGCGTCGAAATACTGTTCCGCCTGCAATTCGGCGACGCTGCTTCCCTGGACGATGCCCGACCGATACAACGTGCGGCCAAGGCCGGCGGCAAGATTCCAGCCGCCGACATTGAGCCACCAACCTCGTCCGCGCACGCGCCACTGAGGCAGCACACGGTGGGTGTCGCTTCCAGCCAACTCCACCTCGGCCCGCCATCCCGGTGTGAGCCGCCAGGACGCACCGCCCTCCACCTGATCGTCGGTCTGGTCGAACCGTTCGGTGCGGCGGAGCGCGGCGAAGGCACTCCACTCGGCCGGCTCGTCCCAGATGGCCAGTATCTCGGCACTGCGCCAATCGGACCGGGCACCGCTGAGGCGCTCGGATGAAACCGCCGCTTCCAGGGCAGCGGTTGCGGCCGCGGCGTTGATCACGCACATCGCGGCAAGACAACCCACGACCCAGTGCCTGGCACAGATCGCAGTGACGGCGCGGTTCACGCCTGTGCCCCGATGAGCTGTTTTACCCGTGCCAGCACCTCCTTGGGCTGGAAAGGCTTGACGACGTAGCCAGTGCTGCCTGCTTCGAGGGCGCGCACGATGTCGGGCTCGTGAGACTTGGCGCTCAGCATCAGGACGGGAACGTCGCCCCAGCCCAGTTGGCGGCGCAGCAGAGCGATCAGTTCGAAGCCGTCCTTGTAGGGCAGCATCACGTCCATCAAGACCAGAGCCGGCACCGGCCCGGTGACGATGCGTTGTTCTGCCGCTCGGCCGTCGCGGCAGATCTCCACCCCATAGCCTTGGCGCTGCAACATGAAATCAAGCAGCTGCGCGATGCTCTCGTCGTCTTCGACAATCAAAACATTAGGCATCGTGACGGAAGTGAAGGAGCTTCAGAAAACTGATTGTCGAACATATTGCTGTCGCGCAGCCCACAAGGCCTGCGACGGCGCCCGACGCATGCCACGAAGTCGAGTTGGTGGCCTCGTTTGGCCATTGCTTTACCGTGGCTTGCCTCGACACTGGGGCTGGAGCGGCGGCAAGCTGGGACTTGAAATGGTGTCAGGGGCTTACGATCAGCGTGTCCCAAAATCGAAAACCAAAGACGAACGATGACCACATCAGACCGCCCGGAGGAGTCGCTGCATGCAGGGCCCAAACCGCATCGGAAACTGTTGGCGCTTCTCCTGATCGTACTGGCCGCCGCACTCGGCTATTTTCTCTGCAAGGACCTGCGCGGTAGGTCGATCTATCGGTTCGAGGGCGTCAGCGGTCCCCAGGAAACCAGCACGGTGATGCCCGCGTTGCCGGCGCGTTGGCAGGAGTATGAGCAAGGCGGAACGGGGCGGCTTGCGTTACTTTTGACCGATCCAGACTCGGCATGGCTCGGCCTCGTTCACGGGTTGCAAAGCATTGGGGTCCCGTTTTGCGTCACGCGTGACTATCGCGATGCCCTGCGTCATCGCGTGGTGCTCGTCTACCCGACCGTCTCGGGGCGCGTGCTCGGTGCCGACGCGCTGAAGGCGCTTGCGAAGTTTCCGTCCACCGGTGGCACGCTGATCGGTACCAACGTTGAAGGGGGCGGCCTGAACGAACTCTTCGGCTTCAGTGAAGCGAAGGCCTCGCGCACGAGGCGTGAGGTCGTCCTTGATTCACTGCATCCCCTCACCAAACCATACGCCGACTCGCGCGAGCGCACCATTCCGTTCTCCAACCCGAAGTCCGGCGCCGACGCGACGGGCAGCCTCGGCTACCTCGGAGCGCAAGCGCCGCTGGCACGCTTCGAAGATGGCAGCGCGGCCATCACCGCCCGCCGCGTCGGTGATGGTCACGCCTATGCCCTCGGTATCGATCCGGGCTTCGTTCTCCTCACCGGCTACAACAACCGCGAACAAGGCGTCGCACGGGCCTATGCCAACGAGTACGAGCCGGCACTCGATGTGCTGCTGCGTTTGCTTCGCGACATCTACCGCGAAGGAGAGCCCGCAGCGGTCACGCTCGGCCCCGTTCCCGGCGGCAAGTCACTCGCCACATTGCTCACGCACGACATCGACTACGGGATCTCGTTGACGAACGCAGTTCTGTATGCCGAATACGAGGCGGCGGCCCAGGTGAGCGCCACCTACTTCATTCAGACAAAGTACGTGCGCGACTGGAACGACGATGTCTTTTTCAACGATGCGGGGCTCGTCCCCCTGCGGCGCCTGCGCGAACTCGGTATGGAGGTCGCGAGCCATTCGGTTGCGCACTCTCTCATCTTCAACCGCATGGCGCTGGGCAGCGGCGACGAGCGCTATCCCGAATACCGACCGTTCGTGCGCGATGCCCAGCGCACCGAAAACGCCACGATGCTCGGAGAACTTCGCGTCAGCCGCTTCCTGCTGGAGCACTTTCTGCCGGGCGATCGGGTCGTGAGCTTTCGGCCTGGCCATTTGCGTAACCCCTATGCGCTGCCACAGGCGCTGGAGGCCACGGGCTATCGCTTCAGTTCGTCGGTCACCGCGAACAACTCGCTCACGCACCTGCCGTTTCGGCTGACCGTGGGGCGCGAAACCACAGCGCAGAGCGCGATCTACGAGTTCCCGGTGACGATCGAGGACGAAGCGAAGCCGCGACTCGGCGACCGGCTGGCGCAGGCGCTCGCCGTCGCCGATCGGATTGCCCGCCACGGAGGACTTCTGGTGGTACTGATTCACCCCGACGTCACCGACCACAAACTCGAGTTCGAGCGGCGTTTTGTCGAGGCGATCCGCGGCCGGTCCTGGTTCGGAACAGTGCGCGAATTCGGCGCTTTTTGGGCGGCGCGCGACCGCGTCGCGGTGGATGTCGAACGGCAGGGCACGGGCCTGCGGGTCGTACTGACGGCGGCGCAGCAGGTAGGGGGCCTGACCTTGCAACTGCCCGCCGGATACCGGGTGGTGTCGGCGCAGCCCGCTGAACTGGCTTTCGAGCAAAGCAACGGGCAGGTCGTTGTGAAGGATTTGAGCGGCGGTGCAACGCTAATGCTCGAACGCAGCAGTAATGTCCCATGAAGGTTGCCGCGCGAATGCGCCTGCGACGGCAGCCTGGGTCAATCTATGACCACGGGACTCGTGTCCTGTCCCGCTGATACGTGAGCAAAGTAGATGCAACTCCTCACCTGATTCCCTTGCTCGTAGCAGTAATCCTGGCAGTCTCGGCGCATTCAAAGTCAATAGGATCTGCGTTCAAAACGGCGAAGGCGCAGTTCCAGGCCGACAAAGCACTTTTGAGCGAGGTCTCTGCCTGATGAGCCTGCCTCGGTGGCCTTCCGATGACACCACAGATCTACTGCACGCATTGCACTGCCAGTTACAAGGAACGAATAACAACTGCCTCTGATGACACAGCACTTGGAACTGTGAGGCAGAAATCAAAAGCACTTTCATGTTGGCATCGCGTCCAACGTGAATGGCCACCTGCCCATGCCGCTCTTCGACCCAGCATGGCCCCGTTGGTACTGGGTGCGGGAGGTCGCCGGGATGTTCGATTTCAAACACCGCCTCGAATCTGGCCTTTCGGCATTCCGGGACAGCAGTCACCAAAAAGGCCTGTTCGCTCCATCAAGAAGGGCGCAAATCTCTAGGACTGAGATTGTTTGTGCGCCGTAGCCGTGTACTGTGCTGCCGTTTCGCTGTGACCGTGGGCAGTGGTCGAATGTTCTTTGGCCTCTGCAGTCTTTCCATGCGAATGAAGGTGTGCAGCGTGCAAATGGTGATGCGCAGCAGCCGTGTGATGCACGGCTGCCTGATGATGCTCGACGGCAGGATGAGATGTTTTGGTAGCCATAGGAAATTCCCCTTAAAGTAAACAGGCGATGCGATTTCGCATCAAGTCTCGCGAAGCTTCTGCTGTTGATGCGTCCAATTGGTTTGGCACGCCAACATCCTCCGTCTTGAAAGCCGATTACCTGCGATGCGAGGGATGCCATGACTTGCACGCGTAAGCCTCATCCGACGCGCTTCGAACGTCTGCTCATCGCCGTCGAGCACAAGTTTTGAAACATCCTGGGCAGGCCATTTGCGAGCATCTTCGGACGTGGAAGATGTTCGAGCAATTTGATCGTTGGTCATTGGCTCGAAGCGGTGTTTTGCGAACCAAGGGCGCTGCCCGGGGGAACGGCCTCGCTGCAATGCTGTCTCCCGCCGTTTCCCTAGGCTCAGGTTGACACCGTGCATTTATCTCTCACGTGCAAACGAGTCCATTCGCTGCGCCGTGCGCCGAAGTAGCCACAACAAACCCACGGTCCCTGAGGCATGAAGCAACCACTGCGCCGAGGGGCCATTGCCAACAGCGACGATCCAGACGATGGCGCAGACGAGCCAGGTGTTCTTGCGTTGACCGATCGCCAGGGAGGTCAGCGATTTGCCTTGAGGCTGCAGGTGCGGGCCGTGCGAACCCAAACCTCGATCCCGATCGAAATCACCACATCGAAGGTGGCGAAGAACCAGAACAATCGCGACAGCCCGAAAGCTACTGTCGCCGAACTGAGATCCATCGTCGCTCCGAAGAAAATGCCAAGTGGCACTCTGGCCGAAGGCCACCAGCCTCTGCGGCACCGGACCCTCGCCTGGGTGACAACAACGGTCGCGCGCGAGCTCAAATCTGAACTTTCGTACCCAGTTCGACCACACGGTTGGTCGGTAGATTGAGGAAGTCGGCCGCCGACCCGGCATTGCGATGCATGTTGGCGTAAAGCTTTTCCCGCCACGGCGCCATTCCGCCGCCCAAGGTTGGAACGA
>JANLUW010000017.1:0-4742 GCA_031363645.1 Rhizobacter sp.
CAGGCGGCGTGGGGCAACAGTTAATCGACTGGTTGGTAGCAGAAATGAAAACGCAGGGCTGGTCGCGCCTGTACTGGAACACGAAGGAAAACAATTACCGCGCGGCATGATCTGCTGCGCCAGCTGCAGGTCGCGCCGAGCCAGCTCGTCTCGGGGGCGTATGTGGATTTGCTGCGGTTGAAGGCCGAAGGCGACGCGAAAGGCACGCCCTCCGACTGACGCGCTCAGCCCGCGAAGAAGCCAGCGTCGAACGCAGCGTTGAAGGCTTTCGCGTCGGAAAGCACCTGCTCGGCGCAGGCGCGCGCCGCATCGAGCAGCGGCGCGCGCCACTGCGCGCTGGCGCCGAACTCGATCAACGCATCGACGCTGGCCGAGCCGCTCTGCCCAGCGCTGCGCAGCTGCGCCCACGCCACCACGCGGCCCATGGTCGCGAGCAGCGGGCCAAGTGCCTTCATGTCGCCACCGGCACGGTCGAGCGCGACCCGGTCTTCGCTCGGCTGCAGGCCGCGCAGCACGGCTGGTGCGTCGCGGTTGCCGCGATCGTTCTCGAATTGCACCGCGTGCAGAAAACTCATCGGCACGGCCTGTACGCGCTGCTGCACGGCCACGATGCGGGCCGCCTCCGATTCGAATTTCGGCTGCGCGACTTTGAGTCGTGGCAAGAGCGACGACGCGGCACTCGACTTCAAATCGAGCAGGTAATTGCGACCCGGCGAGCCCTTGCCGCGCACCAGGATCACGTAGCGCTCGACGCCCAAGCTGCCGGTGCCGGCAACGCGGCGCGCCACGTCGAGCACATCGAAAAACGACGGGTCGGGCTGGGTCTTGGCGAAGCCGCGCATGAAGGTCAACACACGTTTGCGCTGGCTAGCGCCGAGCAATTTCAGCGCTTTGCCGGTGTCGGTTTTGAGCAGATGCTTGCGGCCGTTCACGACGGTGCGAGCGCCGATGAAGCTCGTGCGGTCGCGTTTTCGCAGGCCGTCGAGCAGGTCGTGCACGAGCCCGGTCGCGGTGTCGCGCTCGACCCAGTACGCCTTGCCGAGTGAGAGCGCTTGCGCGTACGCGTCGACGAAGGTTTCGCACAGCCGCAGTGCCTTGGCCGAGCCGACCTTCAACGTCGCGGCGCCGACCTGCACGCTCGCGAGAAACCGCACCAGATCCCAGGTGGCCGGCGCGAGCGCCGATTCATCGAAGTCGTTGATGTCGAAGTAGGCCAGGCGGTTGTCGCCCTTGTAGCTGCCAAAGTTCTCCAAGTGCAGATCGCCGCAGACCCAAACTTTCGGCGCCGCCTTGTGCACACCGCCGCGTGCCATTTGTGCATAGAACAGGTGGCAAGTGCCGCGCAAAAACGTGAACGGGCTCGCGCGCATTGCCGCGTATTTGAGCTGCAGGCGCTCGCGGCCGCGCCCGGCGTTGAAGGTGCGGATTTCGCGCAAGGTGTCGAATGTCATCTCTTGTGCCGGTGGCGCGCAATCGGTTGGGTGATCGGGCGGGTGTCAAATGATATAAACTGTTTATACGGTATGTGTCGTTAAAAGGAAATCCTCATGAACGCCAAAGTCGCGACCAAAACCACTGCCGCCAAAAAGTCGTCGAAGCCCGCGACCCCGGCGCGCAAGACCACGGCGGTTGCCAAGCCGGTCACCGCGCCCGTGGTCGTGGCAGCGAAGCCGAAAAACAAGCTGGTGCGCGACAGCTTCACGATCCCGAAGACCGAGTACGCGTTGCTCGAAGCGCTGAAGGTTCGGTGCGCGAAGCTGGCGCGCCCGGTCAAGAAAAGCGAGTTGCTGCGAGCCGGCATCGGCGCACTCAACGGCATGAGCGACAAGGCGCTGCTCGCCGCGGTGAATGCCGTGCCCAGCCTGAAGACCGGCCGGCCCACGAGCACGAAGGCAGTGACGCTTGAGTAAAGCTGCCCGCACCGCGCCGATCAGGCGTTGATGGCAAGCGCCGGCCGGCCGATCGGGTCGGCGTCTTCGACCGCTTTCGTTGCGAGCGCAGCGCCCGAGGCGTGAAGAATCTGCGCCAGGATCGGCGGGAGCTCGAACACTGCGCGGTTGTCGATCCGGCGCACCCTTGCCTTGAACCCGTCGAGCCCGGCCAGCAATTCGGTCACTGCTGGGCCGATGTTGCGGGTCGATGGTGCCACCAGGCCGAGGCCGTGCTCGCGCACCCAGTCGGCGTTGTAGCGCTCTTGCGGCATGGTCCAGGCGTTGCGGGTGGTGACCACCGGCAGCCCGAGCCGCACCGCCTCGCTCAAGCTCGCCGGGCCGGGTTTTCCGATGAAGAAATCGCCGAGTTGCAGGTGGCGGCGCACCTCCGGTGTGAACTCGATCACCGCACGCGGCGCACGCGATGGCAACGCCCGCAATTTGGCGGCGAGCACGCCGTGGTGGCCGGTCATCAAAACGAGCTGCACGTCGGCCAGCTGCTGCGCGATCGCCAACATCGACATCGAGCCTTGCCCGCAGAACATCACGACGCCCGTGGGGCGGTCGGGGTCGAGCCCGAGGCGCGTCATTTCCGCGCGGCGGTCGAGCGGCAGCGGCTGGTAGAAGTCGGGCCGAATGATCATCCCCGAGGTGGCATGCACGTGCGCGGAGTCGTGGCCCATGGCCTGCGCTTGCGCGACCGCGCGGGCGGTGCCGCACACCAGGTGCTGGCCTTGCGGGCGCTCGATCCAGAAGGCCGGTGGGTGGTCGGCCATATCGGTCAGCACGGTCACGCACGGCACGCCGGGCAGCGCGCTCGCCACGCTGTCGTAAAGCGCGCGGTTGAAGTTCGGCACCAGCGAGACGACCATGTCGGGCTCGGTGCGCGCCCAGTGCTGCCGCAGCCGCGCGACGAGTCGGGTGCGACCGAAACGAATCAGGCCCTGCAACAACTTGAGCTCTTGCGCGAGACCGAGCGTCCAGCCGCGCGCGAGCCGCTTGTTGTAGTAGGCCTCGGGTGCGAACCCGGTCACGCGCAGGAACTGCCCGGTCGGATCGAGCACGTCGAACAGGTCGATCCGCCGCAGCCGCCACGGCCGGCCCTGCGCGTGGATCGACTCTTCGAGCGCGAGTGCTGCGGCGCGGTGGCCGCCGCCGGCGTTGAAGTAGACGAGGTCGACGATGGGCCGCGCGGCGTCATGCCCCGCGGCCGGCGCGGCTTCACCGATCAATGTGCGACCGCCGATGACCGCTGCGGCGCTGGTGGTTCGGCACCCGCTTGCGCATCAGCTTGCACACCGCCGCGCGGGGGCACGAGGAAGCCGACGAATTCGTCGCACGACCGTTCCCAGTCGAACGCCAACGCCCGCGCTCGAGCGCACTCGCGCGGTACGTCGAGCGCGAGCAGGGCGGCGGCGCGAAGGTCGTCGCGCAAGACGCCGCGGTCGGAGTCGGCCACGACATCGGGTGGCCCCGCGACCGGGAATGCCGCGACCGGCGTGCCGCAGGCCATCGCCTCCAGCACCACGAGGCCGAAGGTCTCGCTGTGGCTCGGGAACACGAAGGCATCGGCCGCGCTGTAGATGGCCGGCAATTCCTCGCGCGGCGCGACGCCGCGCCAGTGCACCTGCGGATACTTCTTGCGCAGCTTCGGCAGCAGCGGGAAGACGCCGTAGACCAGCTTCGACCCCGGAAGATCGAGTTTTAGAAATGCTTCGAGGTTTTTCTCGTACGAGATGCGGCCGACGTGCAGGAACACCGGCCGCGGCAGGTCGAGCGACGGATCGGGCAAAGCGGGCGCGACCGAGTTGAAGAGCTGCAAGTCGACCCCGTGCTACCAACGCAGCAAGCGCTCGAACCGGTGTTCTTTCGGGTTCGCCAGCATGCCCTCGGTCGGCACCATCACGCCCGACGACGGCGCATGAAAACGCCTGAACCATGCGTAGCCCCACAACGGCGGCACGCGCAGCGTCTTCGCGAGGATGTCGGGGAACCGTGTGTGGAACGCGGTCGTGAAGGCCATGCGGCGGCGCAGGCAATGGCGGCACGCGGCCGCACCGAGCGGGCCTTCTGTGGCGATGTGGATCGCGTCCGCCTCGGCCGCGTCGAGGATGCGTGCGACCTTCTCACCGGGCCGCCACGCGACCTCGATTCCGGCGTAGCCCGGGCAGGCGAAGCGCTTGAAACCCGAGGGCTCGATCAGCAGCAACTCGTGGCCGCGCGCCTCGAGCCCGCGCGCAAGTTCGAGCAGCGTGGTGACGACGCCGTTGACCTGCGGCAGCCACGCGTCGGTGACGATCACGATCTTCATTCGCGCTCCTTCGGGTGATCGCACTAGGGTGCAGGCACTGGCACTGGCACTGGCACTGGCGCGGGCGCGGGCGACAGTCGCGTGGGTGCGATGTCGGTGCGGTGCTGGCGCGTGTGGGCGGCCCAGTCGAAGATTTCGAGCCGGCCATCGTCATGCTCGATCAGCGCCGTCAGGCTCTCGACCCAATCGCCATCGTTGGCATAGAGCACGCCGTCGATCTCGCGCAGCTCGGCGTGGTGGATGTGCCCACACACCACGCCTTGCAGCCCGCGCGCGCGGGCCTCGCGCGCCACCGCGACCTCGAACTCGCTCACGTAACTCACCGCGCGCTTGACCTTTTGCTTCAGGTACTTCGACAGGCTCCAGTACGGCAGGCCCAGGCGCGCGCGCAGCGAATTCAGGTGGCGGTTTAACTTCTGCGTGAACTCGTGCATCGTGTCGCCGAGGTGCGCGAGCCACTTGGCACACTGGATCACGCCGTCGAACAGGTCGCCGTGTAT
>JANLUW010000018.1:0-3994 GCA_031363645.1 Rhizobacter sp.
GCGACCTAAGCTCGCGTGATCGGCGAAATCCTTGAAGTCTGAGCGTATGAATTCCTTCAATCCGAGACCTTCGCTGAAAAACCCGAATGTGCCGTGCTTTATGCCGCCTCCCGCTGCTCGAATCGGCAAATCGGGAAAACCATTTTTCACCTGCTACCAAGACACCAGTCTTACACCAAAGCAGGATCAAACAGCGCCTTAGCTACGCCAAGCAACAAATCTATGAGCAAAGTGATCTTGGTCGAAACAACCACCCCCACCGCATCAAGCGCAACTGGAAGCTCGACATACTGAACGCTAGCTGCGGCGCAGGCCTGCGCCTCGTCGGATTTGATTGGTCGCGAGGCGCCGACCAGCGCAGCGCGTAGCGTGCACAACTCGCGCAGGCCCGGCGAGGTGCCGGTCGCTTGCATCTGAATTTTGAAACCGGCATGACCACGCGCGTATGCGGCTTGCGCCGCTTCGATGACCGGGTCGAGCGTGTCTGAGCCGGCATAGCGCAGTTGCGCATGTGCACCAACCGAACACAACGCGCACGCGGCTGCGACGATCCAGCGCAACGTTGACAAGCGCGCAAACGCAAATCCGTATGTGCTGGACAAAGCGCGGCCGGCACGCTGCCGCCATGCGGCGCGTGTCGACACGAAGCGCGCCAATTGAGTTGATAAGGAAATGCATAACAGGGCCTCCGACGTCACACCAGCCGGTGCGACAGATACGTTTTGATGTCAGGCATTCCCTGGGCAGGAGCACCTCATGCACTGGGAAAAGAGTCACGGATTCCGGCGCGTTGCATCCACATTCACGACCTGAAAGCCCATCTCGTGAATTACACACGACCGAATGAGACTTTTGCCGCGGTGAATCGACAGGTGGAACGGGCAGACGCGGCTTTAAGCAGTGTTGGCGCCGACCGAGAACAGACCCGGTCGAATACGCACCGAAGGAAGGGTGCCGCCGCCTACTGCGCCGCGTTGGGTCGCATCGGCTGCTCGGCGCCATGTGTCTTGACCAAATAGTCGACGATCACAGGAATGTCGGCGTCGTCGATCGGTGCATTCAAGACCAGCTTCATTCGCTTGGCCATCGCGTCCCAGTAAAGGCGTGCTGCGGTTGGCAGCTGGTAGAGCATGTACCCAGCCGAATGGCAGGCGACGCAGCTCGCCTGCGCCTTCGCGTAGCCGGGCAGCGCGCTCGCTTTCAGCAGCGCGCCGTCGGGTGGCAGTTCGATCGACTTCGGCGTCGCGGGCGCGAGCGCAGCCGCGCCGTAGAACGGAGCTGCGACGACAAGCTTACTGAGCGTCGGCAGCCGAGAGGCCGTCGACATAGGCTTCACATTCACCGGTGTGTTCGGGGGGCGACTCGGCGGGCTCATGCTGTAGTCACCCGCGTCGACTTAACTGCGTTGCGCATGTAGCCCGCAGGCTGCCACAGCGCCTCGGCCGGCTGGTTCTGGCCGGAGGGGTTCCGGGCGCGCACGCGCACGTCGAACGCGCCGCGTTCGGGGACGAAATCGAAGCTGAACCTGCGGAATGAGTAGCGGCCCTGGTCATCGCCGAGCGTCTCACTGCGCCAGCTCCTGCCAGCGTCGACCGAAACCGCGACCTCACGGATGCCCTGGCCGCCGTCGAAGGCGATGCCCTTCAGCGTCGTCGGCACGCCGGCGTTCAGGCGCGCGCCGTCCTGCGCCGAGGTGATGAACGAGCGCACGTTGAAGCGACCGATTGGGCGCGTCGCGGTCGTCGTCGTGCCTGGGTCAACACAGGCACAGTCGTTGTCGGGAACGCGATAGGCAGGTTTCATCCAGAAGCCTTCGCAGACGCTGTCGATCACGTTGATCCCGAACAGATGCTTGACCCAGTAGGTACCGCAGAAGCCGGGCAAACTCAGCTTGACCGGGTAGCCGTTGAGCATCGGGATGTCGGCGCCGTTCATCTGGTGGGCGAGCATCACCTCGCCGTCGGTGGCGTGGTTTACGTCGAGCGATTTGACGAAGTCGCCGCCGCCGAACAGCGCGCGGTCGAGGCCGTCAAAGTTGACTTGGCGTGCGCTGTTCTTCAGCTCGGCCTTCGCGGTTACGTCCTTCAGCGGCACACCGACCCAGTGCGCGTTGCCCATCGCGCCGTTGGCGAGCCGCCCGCCTGTGACTCGTGGGTTGAAGAAGCCGCGGCTGTTGCCACAACACTGGTTGACCGCCACTATCTCTACCGGCTTGAACAGCGTGCGCAGCGCGTTCATCATCAACTCGAATGGCTTACCGTCAGCGTTGCTGCCGATCTTGACGACGTGCGTGTCGGCGTCGATTGAGGTCGGGATTTCGGCGTTGTGGTGACGCACAAAGAAGGCGTCGTTCGGCGTGATCGCACCTTCGTCGAAGACCTCGAATGGCGTCTCGAGCTGCGGCGGCCGCGAGGTCAGCACGATCAATGGGCGCTTTTCGGGATAGGCGACCAAGAGACGACTTCATTGGGAACCGTTGCTTGAGTCATGAACGTTCGATGCGTATCGTCAGCGTGGCAGCCCACGCTGCGAACGGTGTCGAAGCCGGCCCACAAGTCGCCGTTGTTCAACGCGGCGCCGGTTGGCATGAGATGCGCGATGTAGTCGAGTATATTTCGGCAAGCATTTTTTCATTGCGCGTTCGCCCCGCCGAAAGCGCGTCGTTGCACCCCCTTGCCCATGCCGATTTGTCTTCGCTTCATTTTCGTCACGTTGCTCGCCGTTGCCTCTGGCGGCGCGCACGCCGCCGACCTCACCGTCTCGGCTGCCGCGAGCCTGACCAACGCGTTTCGCGAACTCGGCTCGGCCTTCGAGACGCGCAACCCCGGCACGCAGGTCGTCTTCAACTTCGCCGCGTCGGATGCGCTGGTCGCGCAGATCCTCAAGGGCGCGCCGGCCGACGTGTTCGCGTTGGCCGACCAGGAAGCGATGGACCGCGCCGCCGCGCAAAACGCGATCGTTGCTGGCACGCGCTGCAACTTCGTCTCCAATTCTCTCGTGCTGATCGTGCCGGCCGACAGCGCGCTCGGCCTGAAGGCGCTGGCCGACTTGCAGCGACCTGAAGTCCGGAAGATCGCGATCGGCAACCCGGCTGGCGTGCCGGTCGGTCGCTATGCCAAGGGCGCGCTCGGAGCCGCCAAGCTGTGGTCTGCCGTCGAGTCGAAAGCTGTGATGGCGCAGAGCGTGCGTCAGGCGCTCGACTACGTGGCGCGCGGCGAGGTCGAGGCCGGCTTCGTCTACGCGACCGACGCGATGGTCATGAAAGACAAGGTCAAGGTCGTCGCGACGATTCCGACCGCCACGCCGATCACGTACCCGATCGCCGCCGTCGCCGCCAGCCCGAACCCCGAGGCGGCGCGCCAGTTTCTCGACTTCATCGTGACGCCCGCCGCGCAAGCCGTCTTCGCGCGCCACGGTTTCGGCAAGCCCTGAGCTGTAGATGACGGCGCCGATCTGGGTCACGCTGGCGCTGACGTTGAAGGTGGCGCTGTGGGCGACTGCGATCAACACGGTGTTCGGCGTGGCGGTCGGCTGGCTGCTCGCGCGGCATCGGTTCATCGGGCGCGACGCGGTCAGCGCGGTGCTGACGTTGCCGCTCGTGTTGCCGCCCACGGTGGTCGGTTACTACCTGCTGGTCGTGATCGGCAGGCGCGGCTGGCTCGGCCAGTGGCTGCACGACAGCCTCGGCATCAACCTGATCTTCACCTGGCAGGGCGCGGTGATCGCGGCGACAGTCGTCGCTTTCCCGCTCGTGCTCACCTCGGCGCGCTCGGCCTTCGAGGCGATCGACCCGCAACTCGAGCGGGCCGCGCGCGTGCTCGGGCTGACCGAGTGGGCCGTGTTTTTGCGCGTGACGCTGCCGATGGCGTGGCCGGGCATTCTGGCCGGCGTGCTGCTGGTGTTCGCGCGCTCGCTCGGCGAGTTCGGCGCGACCTTGATGATCGCTGGCAGCATTCCGGGGCGCACTCAAACGCTGTCGGTCGCGGTCCACGAT
>JANLUW010000075.1:0-2207 GCA_031363645.1 Rhizobacter sp.
CTGTGCGCGTGTCAGCCGCACGAAGATCGGCGTGGCCGAGACGCCGATCGCGATCATTGCGTTGGTCAGGCTGGGGCCGAGGAAGGCCGCGAGCGCGATCGCCAGGATCAGGAACGGGCAGGCCAGAAAGGCATCGGTGACACGCGAGATCGCGCCGTCGATCCAGCCGCCGAGAAAGCCTGCGGCCAAGCCGATCGGCACGCCCAGCAGCAGCGAGATCGACACCGAGACCACCCCGGCGAGCAGCGACGCGCGCGTGCTCCAGATCACGCGCGACAGCACGTCGCGACCGATCTCGTCGGTGCCGAACCAGTGCTCGGCGCTGGGCGCCTTGCGGATTGCGCCCCAACTCGTCGCGATCGGGTCCTGCGGTGCGATCCACGGCGCGAACAGCGCTAGCCCGATGAAGAGCAGGACGACCGCCAGGCCGACCAGCGCTCCGCGGCGGCGACGCAGTCGGCGCCACGCACGCCGCCATGGCCCGGCCGGCGGCGTCGCAGGGGCGACGAGGGGAAGCACAGCCGCCATCGAATCAGTGCCTCAGCCGCGGGTTGACGAGAAAGTTTGCCAAGTCAGCGAGCAGATTCAGCACGATATAGCTGCTGGCCGTGACCAACACGACGCCTTGTACGACAGCGTAGTCCCGGTTGAAAACCGAATCGACGATCAGCTTGCCAAAGCCCGGAATCGTGAACACCTGTTCGGTCAACACCGCACCCGAGAGCAGCGTGCCGAGCTCGAGCGCCCCGAGCGTGATGATCGGCGTCAGCGCGTTGCGCAGCGCGTGCTTGAGAACCACCGTGCGCTCGCTCAGGCCCTTGGCACGGGCGGTGCGAACGTAGTCGGCGCCCAGCACTTGCAGCATGGCGCTGCGGGTGTGACGCATCAGCACCGCGGCGATCGCGTTGCCGAGAACGAATGCCGGCATGATCATGGCGGCCAGGTTGGCGCCAAGATCCTCGAAGGGGCTGACGTAACCCGACGCCGGCAGCCACCCGAGCTGCACCGAGAACAGCAGGATCATCAGAATGCCGAGCCAGAAGTTCGGCGTCGACAACCCCCACAGCGCGAACATGTTGGCGGCGACGTCCCATGCCGTGCCGCGGCCGATGGCCGCGACGATGCCGGCCGGAATGCCGATGACCAGCGCGATCACGAACGCCAGCAGCGCGAGCTCGACCGTCACGGGCAGCTTCTGCACGATCAGGTCGAGCACCGGCTGCTGAGTGCGGATCGACTCGCCCAGGTCGCCTCGCAGCACACCGCCGACCCAGTACACATAGCGCAGCGGCAGCGGCTCGTCGAGGTGCAGCTTCGCGCGCAGGTAGGCCACGACCGTCGGGTCCTGCTCTTCGCCGGCCAGGATCTTTGCCGGGTCGCCCGGCAGCAGTTGCTGCAGCCCGAAGATCAGCATCGACACCAGCACCAGCGTCGGCACGATCGCGGCGAGACGCTTGACGAGGTACTCGAACATCGTATGGCGTGGTCGGAAAGGCTAGGGGGTGACGTGGCTCAGCGTGGCAGAGTCACGGCGCGAGCTTCAGGCCGCTGACACGCAGCAACCCGTCGGGCACATTGCGCACGCCGCCAAGCCTGGCGTTGTAGGCCCACAGCCAGTTGCGGTGATACAGGTAGACGATCGGCCGCTCTTTCAACACCCGCGCGCTGATCTGCTCGAACACCTTCTTTCGTTCGGCAGGATCGCGCAGCGAGCGCGACTGGTTGAGCAGCTTGTCGGTCTCGGCATCGCAGTAGCCGGCGTAGTTGAGCGGCTGCTTGCAGCCATGGAAGCTGAACAGGTTTCCGTCAGGGTCGGCACGCCCGCTCCAGGCCAGCACATAGGCCTCGAACTCGCCCTTGTCCGCCATGTTGAGCGAGGTGGCGAACTCGGCCGCCTGGATCTTCACGTCGAAGCCGGCCTCGCGCGTCATGGCCTGCACCACGAGCGCCAGACGCTGCGCATCCGAGGTGGTCGGCGTCACCAGCGTGAAGCTCGGGTTCGGCACGCCGGCTTCCTTGAGCAGCGCTTTCGCGCGCGCAATGTCGCGCTTGGGAAGCGGCACGTTCTTCGCGTAGTAGGCGTTGTTCGGTGCGACCCACTGGTTGCCGAGCGTCGCCTCGTTGTCCATCACCACCTGCACTAGGCCCTGGCGGTCGATCGCCAGCTCGAAGGCCTCGCGCACCCGGGCGTCGCGGCCGAGCGGGTT
>JANLUW010000093.1:0-32650 GCA_031363645.1 Rhizobacter sp.
TGCTGCCAGCCACCGAAGCCGACGACCTTGTCGCCCACTGCATAGCCCGCGTTTTTCGACGCGACGACTTCGCCGACCGTGCCGCCCTGCATCACCGCGTTCAGCGGCTGCGGCACGGCGTAGCTCTTCGCGTCGTTCATGCGGCCGCGCATGTAAGGGTCCAGGCTCATGAAGTGGTGGCGCAGGAGCACTTGGCCGTCCTTGAGTTCGGGAATTTCCGACTCGACGAGCTTGAAGTTGTCGAGTGAGGCCTCGGCGGTCGGGCGCGAAACGAGGTGGATTTGCTGGTTGGTGGTCATGTGTTCTCCGGCGGTTGTGTGGGTTCGATGGTTGGCATCAATCCGTCGACAGCGGCGCCCGTTGCAGCGCGTTCGTCGAGGTCGGGCTCAGCGGCAGGCGCTTCACGAACTTGAAGGTGCCGGTCGAGTGGGTGCAGGCGCGGCCCTGCGCGTCGTAGATCGTGCCCTCGGTGAACGCCAGTGTCGCGGTGCGGTGCATCAAGCGCCCCTTGCCGACGAGCGCGCCCACCGCGGGCCGCATGAAGCTGGTTTTCATCTCGATCGTGACCACGCCCATCTCGGGATTCGCGCTGCGCGCCGCGGTGGCCATCACGACATCGAGAAACGTCATGCAGGCGCCGCCGTGCACGACCTCGAAGCTGTTGGTGTGCTCGGGCTTGGCAGCGAAATGCATCTCGGATTCGCCGCCCTCGAAGCGCTCCAGCGTGAAGCCGAGCAGCTCGACAAAGGGGATCGTGACGCCGAAGGGGATGCTCATGGCGATGAAGCCGTCACGCCGCCCCCAACACCACACTCACGCCGCCATCGACTGCCAACCATTGCCCCGTGATGTGCTTGCCGGCCTCGCTCGCGTACAGCAGCGCGATGCCCTTCAAATCATCGTCGTCGCCGAGGCGGCCGAGCGGTGCCTTCGCAGCCATCTTCTCCTCGCCGAGCGAGGCGATCAGGCCGGCGGCCATCTTCGTCATGAAGAAGCCCGGGCAGATCGCGTTGACGTTGATGCCGTACTTGCCCCACTCGGCCGCCAGCGTGTGCGTGAAGCCGATGACCGCGGTCTTCGAGGTGTTGTACGCCAGCGTTTGCATCTCGGGCGGGTTGCCGTTGAGGCCGGCGATCGAGGCGATATTGATGATCGATCCGCGCTTTTTCGGGATCATCGCGATGCGCGCGACCTGCTGCGCGAGGATGAAGTAGCCGCGCACGTTGAGGTTCATGACCTTGTCCCACGCGGCCACGGGGTGGTCTTCGGCCGGCGAACCCCAGCTCGCGCCGGCGTTGTTGACGAGGATGTCGATGGCGCCGATGCGCTCCATCGTTTCATCCGCGAGGCGGCGAGTGTCTTCCTCCTTCGAGCAATCGGCGGCGACCCAGCGTGCGTCGATGCCGGCGGCCTGCAGCTCGGCGGCCGCCTGCTCCAGGTCCTCGGCCTTGCGTGAGCTCAGCATGATCCTTGCGCCCGCTTCGCCGAGCGCGTGGGCCATCTGCAAGCCCAGGCCACGCGAACCGCCGGTGATCAGCGCGGTTTTGCCGGTCAGGTCGAAAAGTTTTTTGATCGATGTACTCATGGGTTTTCCTGGGTGTTTTTCATGCGTGAACGAATCCAGACCAGCACGACACCGATCACCATCATCGCGATGCCCAGCCCCGCGATTCCCCAGCCGAGCGCGGCGTCGCTGCGTTGCGCCGACAGGCCGAGCGCGAGCAGCACCATGCCGACGTAGATCAGGATCCAGCTCCACTTGCCGATGCGCTGAGCGACAGTCATCAGAACCACGCCTCGTTCATCGTGCGGCAAGTGGCATCGCGGGTTTCGACAACACCGAGCCACGCGCCGATGCGCGGCAACTCGTAGTGAAAAAAGTAGGTGCAGGCAGCCAGCTTGCCCTGCAGCATGGCGGCGTCGTACGCCGTCGCCGTCGCCGTCGCCTTCGCTTTTGCATCTGCATCTGCATCTGCATCTGCATTCGCGAGCTTCGGTTGCGCGCACAGCGCCACATCGAGCCAGACCCAGGCGAGCACGGTGTGGCCAAAGGCCTGCAGGTACGGCGTCGCGTTGGCGAGTGCTTCTTCCGGGCTGCCGGTGGACCACGCGGCTTTCGTCGCAGCGCCCAGACGCTTGATCGCCCCAGCGAGTGCATCGGCGTGAACGGCCAGCGCAGGCACGGCGTGGGCGCGAGCGATCGTCGCGCCGACCTTGCTCGCGAGCAGCTCGAACCCTGCGCCGCCCTGCATCACGACCTTGCGGCCGAGCAGGTCGAGCGCCTGAATGCCGTGCGTGCCCTCGTGGATCATGTTGAGGCGGTTGTCACGCCAGTATTGCTCGACCGGAAAATCACGCGTGTAGCCGTAGCCTCCCAGCACTTGAATGGCCAGGCTGTTGGCCTCCAGGCACCACTCGCTCGGCCAGCTCTTGGCAATCGGCGTGAGCATTTCGAGCAGCAGGCTCGCTTCGGTGACGGCCTCCGGCGAGCCGGTCGCCTGCTCGTCGACGAGTTGTGCGCAATACAACTCGAGCGCGAGCGCGCCTTCGCAATAGCTCTTCTGCGCAAGCAGCATGCGCCTCACGTCGGCGTGCTGAATGATCGGCACTTGCGGCTTGGCGACGTCTTTGCCGCCGACGCCCATCGGCCGGCCCTGCGGCCGGTTCTTCGCATAGTCCAGCGACACCTCGTAGCCCGCGTACCCGAGCATCGTCGCGCCGAGTCCGACCGCGATGCGCGCCTCGTTCATCATGTGGAACATGCAGCGCAGGCCTTCGTGCGGTTGGCCGACGAGGTAGCCCACGGCGCCGGCCCCGGCGCCGTCGAGGCCACCGCCCGAGCCACCGCGCACCGGGTACTTGCCTTCGCCGAAGTTCAGCAGCGTGTTCGGGATGCCCCGGTAGCCGAGCTTGTGGTTCAGACCGGCGAGCGCCACATCGTTGCGCTCGCCGGTCAGTTGCCCATCGATGCCGACGAGTTTTTTCGGCACGATGAACAACGAGATGCCGCGCGTGCCTGCGATCAACTTGCCGTCGGGCCCGGGAATCTTCGCGAGCACCAAGTGGATGATGTTTTCGGTCAGCTCGTGCTCGCCGTTGCTGATCCACATCTTGTTGCCGCGCAGCCGGTAGCGCGGGCCGAGCGCGTCGGACTCGAAATCGTCGCCATCGGGCGTGGCGCGTGTGACCACGTCAGAGAGGCTGGAGCCGGCCTGAGGCTCGCTTAGGCACATCGTGCCGCTGAAGCGCCCCGAGAACTCGTGCTTGGCGAACACGTCTTGCTGCGCGGCCGTGCCGTGCACCATCAGCAGGTTGGCGTTGCCGCTGGTCAGCATGCCGCCACCGCCGATGCCGATGCCGGCCTTCGCGAAGAAGCTGTTGGCGGCCATCTCGACGACGCACGGCAGTTGCATGCCGCCGATCTCGTAGTCCTGCATCGCTGCCAACATGCCGGACTCGGCATACGCCTTGGCGGCATCGTGGCTGGCTTGGGGCAGGTGCACCTTCTCGCCGTCGAACCACGGCTCGTCGGTATCGGCCCGGCGGTTGAACGGCGCGTACTTTTCGCGGGCGATCTTTTCGCAGGTGTCCATCACCGAGGTGAAGGTCTCGCGCGAGTGGTCGGCGAAGCGCGGGCGAGCGTTGAGCGCCTCGACGTTCAGCCAGTCGTACAAAAAGAAGTCGAGGGTCTGCCGGTAGTTCACGCCCCGACCCTCACAAGACCTCGAACACGCCCGCCGCGCCCATGCCGCCGCCGATGCACATCGTGACGACGACCTTTTTCGCGCCGCGGCGTTTCCCTTCGATCAGCGCGTGGCCGGTCAAACGCTGGCCACTCACGCCATAAGGGTGGCCGACCGCGATCGCGCCGCCATTGACGTTGAGCCGGTCCATCGGAATGCCGAGCGTGTCGGCGCAATACAGCACCTGCACCGCGAAGGCTTCGTTCAGTTCCCACAGGTCGATGTCTGCGACGGTCAGGCCGAGTTTCTTGAGCACCTTGGGCACCGCGTAGACCGGGCCGATACCCATTTCATCGGGCTCGCAACCGGCGACCGCGAAGCCGAGAAAGCGGCCGAGTGGCTTCAAGTTGCGCTTGGACGCGAGCGCTTCATTCATCAGCACGCAGGCACCGCCACCGTCGCTGAACTGGCTCGCGTTGCCGGCCGAGATCAGGCCGCCCGGCAAGGCTGAGCGCAGATCTTTGATGCCCTCGTAGGTGGTGCCTGCACGGATGCCTTCGTCGTTCTTGATCGTGACCTCTTTCGTGCGCAGGCCCATCGTGGCGTCGGCCACGCCGGCCATCACGGTGCAGGCGACGATCTCATCAATGAACTTGCCGGCTTCGAGCGCGGCGGCGGCGCGCTGCTGGCTGGCGGCGCCGTATTGGTCCATGCGCTCGCGGCCGATGTTGTATCGCTTGGCGACCTGCTCGGCCGTCTGCAGCATGTTCCAGTAGATCTCGGGCTTGTGCTCCACGAGCCACGGGTCGGCGCCCATGTGGCGGTTGGCTTCGTTCTGCACGCACGAGATGCTCTCGACGCCACCGGCAACCAGCACATCGGACTCGCCCGCGATGATGCGCTGCGCGGCCGTCGCGATGGTCTGCAGGCCGCTCGAGCAGAAGCGGTTCACAGTCATGCCGCTGGTCGTGATCGGCAGGCCAGCGCGCAGCGCGATCTGGCGCGCGATGTTGCCGCCGGTCGCGCCTTCGGGTGTGGCGCAGCCCATGATCACGTCGTCGACTTCGGCGCCGTCGATGCCGGCACGTTCGACCGCGGCCTTGACGGCAAAGCCGCCGAGCGTGGCGCCGTGCGTCATGTTGAAGGCGCCCTTCCAGCTCTTTGCGAGCGGGGTGCGGGCGGTTGAAACGATCACGGCGCTGGTCATGGTGTTCTCCTTGAAACGGGGGTCAGGAATTCGCGGCGACTGCGGTCGATGCGAGGTAGATGCTGTTCTTCGGCTGTGCGAACACGCGCTGCACCATCGGCTCGAACTCGGTGATCGGCAGGGTCTCGCCGTTGGGGTCGAATGCCGGGTTGTCGTACAGGTCGCAGAACTCGGCAGTGCGGTCGAAGTGCGCGTGGCCTTTGAATTGGTCGCGCAGGTTGCGGTCAAGGCCGATGTGATGAAAGAAGTAGTAGCCCTGGAAGATGCCGTGGTGTTGCACCATCCACAAACTCTCGGCGCTGACGAAGGGCTTGAGGATCGCTGCGGCAATGTCGAAGTGGTTGAAGGTGCCGAGCGTGTCGCCGATGTCGTGGAACAGCGCGCAGACCACGTACTCCTCGTCGCGACCGGCCTTCAACGCCCGCGTGGCGGTCTGCAACGAGTGCGTGTAGCGATCGACCGGGAAGCCCCCATAGTCGCCTTCGAGCACCTTCAAATGCGCCAACAGCCGATCAGGCAACTGGCGCGCGAACGGCATGAACTCGGCGCCGATCTTTTGCCAGTCGGCTTGCGTGCTCGCCTCCATGCGGGTGAATGTGGCGCGGTCGGTCATGTCGTCTCCTCAAGGCGCAGGCAGCGCGCTGTTGCTGATCAGCTGGTGATAGAACTGGATCAGCTCGACGTAGTTGTCGGTCGAGATGCGTTCGTTGGTGCCGTGAAAGCGTTTCAGGTCTTCTGGCTTGGCGCGCACAGGCGAGAACTTGTAGACGTTGTCGGCGACGCCGTCGAAATGACGCGAATCGGTCGCACCGATCATCAGCCCGGGCGCGACGATCACGTCGGGATGCAGCTGGCGCAGTGTCTTGTTGATCAACCGGAAACCGGCGGCGTCGGTGGCTGCGACCTTCGAGGCTTCCGATACCCCCGGCGACTTCGCCAATTTGATTTCCGGGTTCGCGATCGTCTTCGTCACATGGTCGATCACCGCGTCACCGGTGTCGCCCGGCAACATCCGGAAGTTGACGGTGGCGTTCGCGCGGCCGGGCAGCACGTTGTCTGCCTGACCGGCATTGAACACGGTCAACGCAGTTGTCGTGCGCAGCATGGCGGCGGTAGCAGCGCTCTTTTTCAACTGCGCCTCGATGATCGGCTTGAACAGCCACATGTTCGACAAGAAAACGCGATTCATGCCGCTCATCTCGGGCGCCAGCGTCTCGAACATGTCCTGCGACAACCCACGCACCGCCAGCGGCATCTGCTTTTCTTCGAGCTTGGCGAGTGCGGCGCTCATCATGCCGACCGCCGACTGGCCCGCCTCGGGCGGCGGCATGGACGCGTGACCCGGCACCGCGCTCGCACTCAGCATCAGGCTCATGTAGCCCTTCTCGGCGACGCCGATCAACGCGGTGGGCTTCGCCAAGCCGGCGAGCAGGCCATCGGTGATCAACAGTCCTTCGTCGATCACGAACTGCAGGTGGATGCCGCGTTGCTCGAACAGCTTCGCGATCTGCGCGCCACCACGCAGGCCGCTGATTTCTTCGTCCTGGCCGAAGATCAGGTAGATCGTCTGGCGTGGCTTGAAGCCCGAGGCGGCGAGCAGCTCGACCGCCTCCATCATCGACATCAAATTGCCTTTGTCGTCCCACGAGCCGCGGCCCCAAACGAAGCCGTCTCTCACGGCGCCGGAAAATGGTGGCTGCTGCCAATCGCCCTCGGTGCCGGGCGCGATCGGCACCACGTCCTGGTGCGCCATCAGGCCGATGCCGGCCGCCTTGGCGTCGGTGCCGGGCCAGGTGTAGGCAAGGCCGTATTTGCCGATCACTTCACGCTGCAGCACCGCATGCGCTTTCGGAAAACTCGCTTGCAGCAGCGCGTGCAGTGCAGTGAACTCGGCCGCGTTCGCGTCGGCATCGTCGCGCAAGGCGATCGTCTTCAACCGCACCGCTGCGCCGAGCCGATCAGCGGCGGCCGCCGCGTCGACCTTGACTGGCACCACCGCCGCAACAGTGAGTTGGCGCGACGGCATCAGCAGTGTCTTTGCACCGACCGCGACGGCCAATGCGAGAAAGCCGATACCCAGCAACGCGAACAGTTTGCGCACGTCGGCTCTTGGTTGGCGTTGGGCTGGAGCTCAGCTGAAAGAGCGGCCTTCGGCCGCCAGCCTCGCCAGCAGCGGCGCGGGCGCCCAAAACGCCGCGTCGTCATGCGGGTTCGCGGCGAAACGCTTCATTGCGCCGACGACGTTGAAAAGCCCCACCTGATCCGCATAATTCATCGGCCCGCCGCGAGACAACGGGAAGCCGTAGCCGGCGAGGTAGACCATGTCGATGTCGGAGGCGCGCATCGCGATGCCTTCATCGACGATCTTCGCGCCCTCGTTGACGAGCGAGAAAACGAGCCGATGCACGATCTCGTCGTCGCTGATCTTGCGCGGCGTGACGCCGAGTTCTTTGCGATGCGTTTCGATCATGTCGGTCACCAGTTTGCTGGGAATCGCGTCACGCTTGCCCGGCAAATAGTCGTACCAACCGGCGCCGGTCTTTTGACCGAAGCGGCCCATTTCGCACAGCAGGTCGGCGGTCTTCGAATAGCGCATGCCCGGCTGCTCGGCGTTGCGGCGCTTGCGGATGTACCAGCCGATGTCGTTGCCGGCCAGGTCACCCATGCGAAACGGACCCATCGCCATGCCGAATTTTTCCATCGCCTTGTCGACTTGCGTGGGCGTCGCACCTTCGTCGAGCAGGAAGCCGGCCTGGCGCGAGTACTGCTCGATCATTCGGTTGCCGATGAAGCCATCGCACACGCCCGAGACCACCGTGGTTTTCTTGATCTTTTTGCCGAGCTGCATCACGGTTGCGAGCACGTCTTTCGCGGTCTTCTCGCCGCGGATGACTTCAAGCAGTTTCATCACGTTGGCGGGGCTGAAGAAGTGCATGCCGATCACGTCTTGCGGGCGCTTCGTGAACGCGGCGATTTTGTTCACATCGAGCGTCGACGTGTTCGACGCCAAGATCGCGCCGGGCTTCATGACTTCGTCGAGCGTCTTGAACACGGTTTCTTTCACACCGATGTCTTCGAACACGGCTTCGATCACCATGTCGGCATCTTTCAAATCGGCGTAGTTCAACGTCGTGGTCAACAGCGCCATGCGGGCATCGAGCTTGTCTTGCTTGAGCTTGCCTTTTTTGACCTGCGCGTCGTAGTTTTTCTTGATGATCGCGACGCCTTTGTCGAGCGCTTCTTGGCGCGTCTCGAGCATCACGACAGGAAAGCCCGCGTTCAGAAAGTTCATCGCGATCCCGCCGCCCATCGTGCCAGCGCCGATCACAGCGAGCTTTTTGATGTCGCGCACGGGCGTATCGGCCGGGACGTCGGGAATCTTGGTGGTGGCGCGTTCGGCGACGAACGCATGGCGCAGCGCCTTGCTCTCGGGCGTGAACATCAGCGCGGTAAAGAGTTCGCGCTCGAGCTTCATGCCGTCGTCGAACTTGCGCGTCAACGAGCCGGCGACCGCCTCGACGCACTTCAGCGGAGCCGGGAAATTCTTCGACATGCCGCCAACCATGTTCTTGACGAACTGCACATAGGCGTCGGGGTTCGGATGGGTGACCTTCAGGTCGCGGACCAGCGGGAGTGGGCGCTTGTCGACGATCCGAGCCGCCAGCGCAAGGGCTTCGGCCATCAGGTCACCGTCGGCAATCTTGTCGAACAATTTCTGGCCCTGTGCCATCGCGAGCAGTTCACTTTTGACGGCCTCGCCGCTGACGATCATGTTCATGGCGTTCTCGACACCGATCACGCGCGGCAGCCGCTGCGTGCCGCCAGCACCGGGGATCAAACCGATCTTCACTTCAGGCAGTGCCACCTGCGTGCCCTTCGATGCGATGCGGTAGTGGCAGCCGAGCGCGAGCTCGAGGCCGCCGCCCATGCACACGCTGTGGATCGCCGCGACGATCGGTTTGCTGCTCGCCTCCAAGGCGAGGATCACGCTCAACAGGTTCGGTTCGGCCAGCGCTTTGGGCGAGCCGAACTCCTTGATGTCGGCGCCGCCCGAGAAGGCCTTGCCGGCACCGGTGATCACGATCGCCTCGACCGCTGCATCGGCCTGGGCCTTGTCGAGCCCCTGCGTGATGCCCAGCCGCGTTGCGTGACCGAGGCCGTTGACGGGTGGGTTGTCGAGCGTGATGACAGCGACGTTGCCGCGGAGTTCGTAGGTGGCGCTCATGCGTGTGTCCCCAAGGGTGTTCGGCTGAAAAAGAACAACTTTTCGATTCTAGGTCGGCAAGAAAAGAAGGCGCTGTCTCTGCTGTGACAGCGCCCTCCGAGTTGGATGCATTCGCCTGCGGCTACACCTCCAACCACTCCTTGCGGATATAGGCGTCGGCGCGCAGCGCTGCCGGCGTGCCTTCGAACACGATGCTGCCATGGCCCATCACGTAGCAGCGTTCGGAAATGTTCAGCGCGATGGTGAGCTTTTGTTCGACCAGCAGCACCGAAACGCCACGGTCTTTCAGTGTCTTCAGATACTGCGCGACGAGCTCGACGATCTTCGGCGCGAGCCCCTCAGTTGGCTCGTCGATCATGATGAGGTCGGGGTCGCCCATCAACGTGCGACACAGCGTCAGCATCTGCTGCTCGCCACCCGAGAGCACGCCCGCCTCGGTGTGCTCGCGCTCCTTCAGCCGCGGAAACATCTTGTACATATCGGCGAACGACCAGCGCGGCCGGGATTTGGAGCCACGCTTGCCGCTGCGGTCGATTCGTTTTTCGCCGAGTTGCAGGTTTTGCTCGACCGTCAGCTTGGGAAAGATGTCGCGGTTTTCGGGCACGTAGCCGATGCCGCGGTGCGCGATGTCGAAGGTGTGGTGGCCGAGAATCTCCTGGCCACGGAACTTGATCGAGCCCGTGCCGGTTACCAGCCCCATGATGGTCTTCACGGTTGTCGAGCGGCCGGAGCCATTGCGACCGAGCAGCGCGACGATCTCGCCTTCGCCAATCTTCATGTCCACGCCGTGAAGGATGTGGCTCTTGCCGTAGTAGGCCTGCAGTTGGTTCAGTTCGAGCATGTTCAGTGTCCCGCGCCCTGCGCATCGGCCAGCACCGATCCCAGGTAAGCCTCTTGAACCTTCGGGTTCGCACGCACCGCCTCCGGCAAGTCGAACGCGATGACTTCGCCGTACACCAACACTGCGATCTTGTCGGCCAGGCCGAACACCACACCCATGTCGTGCTCGACTGTCAGCAAGGTCTTGCCGACCGTGACCTCGCGAATCAGCTCGATGAAGCGCGCCGTTTCGCTCTTGCTCATGCCGGCGGTCGGTTCGTCGAGCAAAACCACGTTGGCGCCACCGGCGATCGTGATGCCGATCTCGAGCGCGCGCTGCTCGGCATAGGTGAGGCTCATCGCGAGCGTGTCGCGCTTTTTGTCGAGGTGCAGGTCACGCAGCAGTTGCTCGGCGCGTTCGTTAGCATCGGTCATGCCGGCCAGGAACTTCCAGAACGCGTACTTGTAGCCCATCGACCAGAGCACACCGCAGCGCAGGTTCTCGAACACCGATAGTTTGGCGAAGATGTTGCTGACCTGAAAACTTCGCGCCAAGCCGAGCCGGCTGACTTCGTACGGGGCCATGCCGTCGATGCGCTGGCCGTTGAGCGTGATCTCGCCGCTGGTGGGTTTGAGGCGGCCACTGATCAGATTGAACAACGTCGACTTGCCGGCGCCGTTCGGCCCGATGATCGCGACCCGTTCACCCGGCGCCACGGCGAGGTTCGCACCACGGATGATCTCGGTCTTGCCAAAAGATTTTTGAAGGTCCTTCAGTTCGATGGCGAATCTGGTCATGCGGCCTCCCGCGCACGGATCGCCGCTTCTATTTGGCCCTGCACATCGCCCCAGCGCGATGCAAAGCGGCGGCGCGTGAACTCGAACAGGCCGATGCCGATCAGCGCGGCCACCGCGGCACCGACCCAACTCGTGGCCGACTTCACGTCGAGCGCCATGCCGAGGAACCGCATCACCGGGCCGAGCGCCTCGTTCAATTGGATGTGATAAGTCATCTCGATCATCGCGGCGATGCCGAAGAACATCAGTGCGCCCGTCAACGCGAGCAGCGCGTACCAGCCGAGCAGGGGGCCCAACTTGCCGAACTTGAAGACCCGCAAATTCATCATGATCAAACTCGCGATGCCGCCCGGCGCGTACATCACCATCAACAGGAACACGAGTCCGAGATAGAGCAGCCAGGCTTTCGTGATCTCGGACAACATCACGAACGCGACCACCATCAACACGGCGCCGATGATCGGCCCGAAGAAAAACGTGGCGCCACCGAGAAAGGTGAACAGCAGATAAGCGCCCGAGCGCGCCGCGCCCACAACTTCGGCGGTCGCGATCTCGAAGTTGAGTGCGTACATGCCGCCGGCAATGCCCGCGAAGAAGCCGGCGATGATGAACGAGATGTAGCGCACGCGCTGCGTGTTGTAGCCGATGAACTCGACCCGCTCCGGGTTGTCACGCACGGCGTTGAGCATGCGGCCGAGCGGGGTGCGCGTGAAGGCGTACATGCCGGCGGTGCAAATGATCGTGTAGATCGCAACCAAGTAGTACACCTGAATCTGCGGCCCGAAGGTGATGCCCATGACCGCCTTGCCGACGACACGGTTCGCTGCCACGCCCGCCTCGCCACCGAAGAACTCCGGGATCATCAGCGATGCCGCGAACACCAGCTCGCCGATGCCGAGCGTGATCATCGCGAAGGTCGTGCCCGACTTCTTGGTGGTCACGAAGCCGAACAGCACCGCGAACAACAGCCCGGCGAGGCCGCCGACGAGCGGGATCAGGCCCACCGGAATCGGCAGGTGGCCGTCGCCGATCGATTTGAGCGCATGGATGGCGACGAACGAGCCGAGGCCCGAATACACCGCATGGCCGAAGCTGAGCATGCCGCCGTGCCCCAGCAACATGTTGAACGACAGGCAGGCGACGATCGCGATGCCCATCTGCGACAGCATCGTGATCGCGAGACTGCTGGTGAAGACCAATGGCGCGACCACCATCAACACGGCAGCGACGCCCCAGATGATCAGGTCGGTCGGCCCCAGTGCCCCGAATTTCTTGGCAGATGTATTCATCGGTTCAACCTTCTCTCGTGCCCATCAGGCCCTTGGGCCTGAAGATCAGGATCAGCACCAGGAAGAGATACGGCAGGATCGGCGCGACTTGCGCGATAGTCAGCTTGAGCAACGAATAGTCGAGCGCGGCCGGGCTCAGCGAGACACCCAACGAGGTCAACGCACCGGCCACCGAGTAGTCGAGCGCGACCGCAAAAGTTTGCAGCACGCCGATCAGGATCGACGCGACGAACGCGCCGGCGAGCGACCCCATGCCGCCGACGACCACCACGACGAAGATCACCGACCCGACCGTGCCGGCCATCGACGGCTCGGTCACGAAGGTGCTGCCGCCGATCACGCCGGCGAGGCCCGCCAACCCGGCACCAGCACCGAACACCAGCATGAACACACGCGGCACGTTGTGGCCGAGCGACTCGACCATCTCGGGGTGCGTGAGCGCACTCTGGATGACGAGGCCGACGCGGGTGCGCGTGAGCATCAGCCAGAGTGCGACCAGCATGATCAGCGCGATCAGCATCATGAAGCCGCGCGTCGCCGGGAACGGCGAGCACACGATGCGCACCGACGCATCGGCTGCGCTGCACATCGCCGATGGCGCTGCGCCCCAAAGAAAGCGCATGCCGTCGATCGACGAATTGATCAGCGTGAACGCCGGTCCGCGCAAAATCTCGGGCGGCTGGAAGTCGACCGCGGTGCGGCCCCAGATCAGTTGCACAAGTTCGAGCGCCACGTAAGAGAGGCCGAAGGTGATCAGCAGTTCGGGCACGTGGCCGAACTTGTGCACGCGGCGAAGGCAGTACTTCTCGAATGCCGCACCGAGCGCCGCGACGACCAGCGGCGCGAGAGCCAGCCCGGGCCAGAAACCGACCAGCCGGGTGATCGAGTACGCCACGTAGGCGCCGACCATGTAGAAGCTTGCGTGCGCGAAGTTCAACACGCCCATCATGCTGAAGATCAGGGTGAGCCCCGAGCTCAGCATGAACAGCAGCAGCCCGTAGCTCAGGCCGTTGAGCATCGAAATCGTGAAGAACTCCATCGTCGTGGTGATTCCAGCGGTTGCAGTGAGGAAAGGTCAGGTCAACAGCAGCAGCAGCCAACGACGGTGACGAACAGGGCCCGACGGGTCATCCCCGGCGGGCCCTGGGTGTGGCGCCGAGTATCAACTGCCCGACGGGCGCACCATCTGGCAACTCGTCGGCGTGCTCGAAACGTAGGGCTCGTACGTCGCCACGGGGGCGAGCGTCATGCCGGTGTTCTCGGCCGAGTACGGGTACTTCGCGTCGGTTTTTTGCCAGACCGTGATGTAGAGCGTTTGCTGCAACTGGTGGTCGGTCTTGCGCATCTCGACCTCACCACCGAAGGCGCTCTTGACCTTCATGCCTTCCATCGCGAACGCCACCTTGACCGGGTCGGTCGACTTGGCTTTGGCCATCGCCGCGCCCAGAAATTCGAACTGGCGAACGACCGAGCCGGTGTACAGGTCGTCGTTGAACTTGTCTTTGAAGCCTTTCATGATGGTGGCCATTTCGCCGCCCATGTTGTAGTGCGCGTATGACACTTGGAAGACCTTGCCCGCGCCGGTCTGGCCGAGCGCCGAAGGCGTACCGGTGACGCCGGTGTAGTAGGTGAAGAACTTGCCGTTGTAGCCGCCTTCGTTGGCCGCCTTCACGAGCAACGCGAGGTCGGAGCCCCAGTTGCCGGTGATCACCGTGTCGGCACCCGAGGCCTTGATCTTCGCGATGTACGGGGCGAAGTCACGCACTTGGGCGAGCGGATGAAGGTCGTCGCCGACGATTTCGATGTCGGGGCGCTTGCGCTTCAAGTTTTCCTTGGCGAACTTCGAGACCTGTTGGCCGTGCGAATAGTTCTGGCCGAGGATGAAAACTTTCTTGATGTCCTTCTGGTCTTTCATGAAAGTCGTGATGGCCTCCATCTTCATGGTCGTGTCGGCATCGAAGCGGAAATGCCAGAAGCTGCACTTGCTGTTGGTCAGATCCGGATCGACCGCGGCTTCGTTCAAGTACACGATCTCCTTGCCCGGGTTGCGCTCGTTGTGCTTGTTGATCGCATCGATCAGCGGCACCGCCACCGACGAGCCGTTGCCTTGAATGACGTAGCGAATGCCCTGGTCGATCGCCGACTTCAACGCGTTCAGGCTTTCGGTCGGGCTCAGCTTGTTGTCGACCGGAATGATCTCGAACTTCACACCCGCCGGGTTGCTGGCATTGAAGCGCTCGGCCAGGTACTGCTGGGTCTTGACTTGGTTCGTGCCGACCGGGCCCATCAGCCCGGTCAACGGGTCGATCCACATCAGCTTGACGGTCTGGCCGGCGAGCGGCTTGGACTGCGCCATCGCTACGCCAGCGGAGACGATCAACGCGGCCCCGAGGGTCAAGGTGAACACGCTTCGGTTCAGCGAGTGGCTGGCAGATTTCATGGTGGACTCCGGTGGGAAAGTAAACGCCCGCAAAGGTAACGGAAGTGGCTTGCGTGGGGTTACAGGGACTTCCCGAAAGACCTGTCACAGGTGGGACAGTGGCATGCGCCGTCGACACACCGGCATGATGCGCGCAATGTGTAAAGCAGGGTCCGTCGCGGCCTTGGCCTTGCGACGGCGGTGCCCCGGAGCCATCGCTAAACTCGGTACGATGAACATGCTGGAATTCGACGCCGATGCAGCGGCAAACCTCACTTGGCCGAATCGATTCAAGGCGCTCGGCGACTCCTTCTTCACTGCCCTGCCCGCCGAGCCATTGCCTGCGCCACATTGGGTCGCGCGCAGTGATGATTGCGCTGCGCTGCTCGGCCTGCCTTCCAGCTGGGCGACACAGCACGACCTCAATGCGCTCGACGCGCTCAGCGGCAACACCACCTGGCCCGGCATGCAGCCGCTCGCGAGTGTCTACAGCGGTCACCAGTTCGGCGTATGGGCTGGTCAGCTCGGCGACGGCCGCGCGCTTTGGTTGGGCGAGATCGATACGCCGGCCGGCCCGATGGAATTGCAGCTCAAGGGCGCCGGCCGCACGCCGTATTCGCGCATGGGTGATGGACGTGCGGTGCTGCGGTCATCGATCCGCGAGTTCCTCGGTTCGGAGGCGATGCACGCGCTCGGCATCCCGACGACACGCGCGCTCTGCGTCATCGGCTCGGCGCTGCCGGTGCGGCGCGAGGCGGTCGAAACTGCGGCGGTCGTGACCCGCGTGGCACCGAGCTTCGTGCGCTTCGGCCACTTCGAGCATTTCGCGCACGACCCCGAGTTCGCGCGACACGGGCACACCGAGTTGCGGCAGCTCGCCGACTTCGTCATCGCGCACCACTACCCGACCTGCCGCGACGCTGCGAATCCGTATGTGGCGTTGCTCGAACAAGTCGCACTGCGCACCGCGGTGCTGATGGCCGGATGGCAGTCGGTCGGCTTTTGCCACGGCGTGATGAACACCGACAACATGTCGATCCTCGGCCTGACGATCGACTATGGCCCGTTCGGCTTTCTCGACCCCTTCGACCCCGGCCACATCTGCAACCACTCCGACCACCAAGGCCGCTACGCTTGGGCGCGTCAACCGAACGTGGCGTTCTGGAACCTGCACGCACTCGCGCAAGGTTTGATGCCGCTGATCGGCGATTCCGACCTGGCCCTCGCCGCCCTGGAACCCTACAAGCAAGCCTTCGCCGACGCGTTGCTCGCGCGCTGGCGCGCCAAGCTCGGCCTGCAATCGCAAGAGGAGAGCGACCGCGCGCTGATCGACGACCTGCTCCGCCTGATGGCGAACGACAGCTGCGACTTCACGATCACGTTCAGGCGCATGGCGAGCTTCTCGGCCGAGCCCGGCACCGCGAACGCCACGGTGCGCGACATGTTCGTCGACCGCGCTGCGTTCGACGCTTGGGCGCAACGCTACGCCGACCGCCTGGCGCGCGAAGCCAGCGTCGACCTCGCGCGCGCCTTGCGAATGAACCGGGTCAACCCCAAGTTCATTCTTCGCAACCACTTGGCCGAGGTAGCGATCCGCGAGGCGCAGGCCGGTGAGTTCGCCGAGACGCAGCGCCTGCTGAAAGTTCTGCAAAACCCGTTCGACGAACAAGACGCGTCGGCAAGCGCCGCTTACGCCGGCTTCCCGCCCGAATGGGCGCAATCCATCGAGGTTTCCTGCTCATCATGACCACCGACTACAAGGTAAAAAAAACCGACGCCGAATGGCGCGACCAACTCGACCCGATGCAATTCGATGTCGCGCGCAAAGCCGCGACCGAGCGGCCGTTCAGCGGCAAGTACTGGGACGAATGGGGCGCGGGCAATTACAACTGCGTCGGCTGCGGCACGCCGCTGTTCGAGTCCGCCACCAAGTTCGACGCCGGCTGCGGCTGGCCGAGCTATTCGGAGGCGATCAACAGCGAGGTCGTCGAGCGCATTGTCGACAAGACGCATGGCATGGTGCGCGTCGAAGTGCGTTGCAACAACTGCGGCTCGCACCTCGGCCACGTGTTTCCCGACGGCCCTGAACCGATGGGCGAGCGTTTTTGCATCAACTCGGCCGCGATAGACTTTGCGCCGAAATGACCCCGCCTCGCCAACCGCCCTGCCACTGACTCCGCCGATGAAGATATTTTTCGACTTCCTGCCGCTGCTGCTGTTCTTCATCGTCGGCAAGTACGCCGACCACAACGCCGAATGGGCCGCGCGCTTCGCGACTGATCACTTCGGGTTCATGGTGTCGGGCGGCGTGGTTGGCACCGAGGAGGCCTCGGCGCTGCTCGCGACCATTGTCGTGATCATCGCAACGGGCGTGCAGATCACCTGGCTGCTGGCGAGCCGCAGAAAAGTCGACATGATGCTGTGGATGACCTTCGCGCTCGTCGCGGTGCTCGGCGGCGCGACGATCTGGTTCCACAACGCCACCTTCATCAAGTGGAAGCCGAGCGTTTTGTACTGGGCCATGGGGCTGGCGTTTTGGATCAGTCAAACCCTGTTCCGCAAGAACCTACTGCAAACGCTGATCGGCGGACAACTGCAGTTGCCGGCGCCGGTGTGGCAACGGCTCAACTTCGCCTGGATCGCGTTCTTCGGCCTGCTCGGCCTCGTGAATTTGTACGTGGCCTACACCTTCTCGACCTCGACCTGGTTCACCTTCAAAGCCTTCGGCGTGACCAGCCTGATGCTGATCTTCATGCTCGCGCAGGGCTTCTACATCAGCAAGCACCTGCCACCCGAAGCCGGACCGGCGAAGGTGCCGAAGCCATCGCCGGATCGATCGCCATGAGCGGCGTCACGGCGGCCGATATCGAAGCTGCAGTGCGCGCCGCGCTGCAGCCGCAGAAGGTCGAAGTGGTCGATGACAGCCACCTGCACGCGGGCCATGCCGGTTCGCGCGAAGGCCGGCATTTCACGGTGCGGGTGACGGCCGATCGCTTCAAAGGTTTGTCACGTGTTGCCCGGCACCGGCTCATATATGATTCTGTCGACCTGCTGATCCCGCGTGGCATCCACGCCCTTGCCATCGAGGCGCACGCGCCCGGTGAATCACAGTCAAACCCCCAACTCCCCCCATGCTCATGAAGAAAAACCATTTCGCCGCGGGCGCCGCATTGCTTTTGTCTGTCTCGCTCGCGCTGCCACTGGCCGCACAGGCGCAGAACATCGCCATCGTGAACGGGAAGCCGGTTCCGAAGGCACGCGCAGACGCGATCCTCAAGCAGGTGACCGAACAGGCCGGCAAGCAAGGTCAGCAATTGCCGCCCGACCTCGATCAGCGCGTTCGCGACTCGGTCGTGCTCGGCGAAATTTTCACGCAGGAGGCCGAGAAGCGCGGTTTGGCTTCGTCGGCTGACTACAAGTCGCAGATGGAACAGGCGCGCCAGCAGGTGCTTTCGAACGCGTTGTTCGTCGAATTCGCGAAGACCCACGCGGTCGCCGATGCCGACATCAAGGCCGAGTATGAAAAGTTCAAGGCGCAGTCGTCGGGTACCGAGTACCGCGCGCGCCACATCTTGGTCGAGAAAGAAGACGAAGCCAAGGCGCTGATCGTGCAGATCAAAGCCGGCGGAAGCTTCGAGGAACTCGCAAAGAAGAACTCCAAGGACCCGGGATCGGGCGCCAACGGCGGCGACCTCGATTTCGCGGCCGCGAGTTCCTATGTGCCCGAGTTCTCGCAGGCGATGGCCAAGCTGAAGAAAGGCGAAATGACACAGGAGCCGGTCAAGACGCAGTTCGGCTACCACATCATTCGCCTCGACGACACGCGCGAGGCGCAGTTCCCGCCGTTCGATGACGTGAAGGTGCAGTTGAAGCAGCGGATGGAACAGAAGAAGCTGGCGGACTTCCGCGACGAGATTCGGGTGAAGGCGAAGACCGACTACAAATTCAGTAACTAGGCGCTTCGCTACAGCTACAAGGGCGCTGTGGGCGCCCTTGTTTGGTTTTGGGGCTGGCCCTTTGGGCTACGCCTCGGTCTCTGTGGCGACTCTGCCCGCTTCGATCCGCAACTGGCGGTCACAGCGCGCTGCGATGCTGCGGTCGTGGGTGACCAGCACCAGCGTCGTTCCAGCCTCGCGGTTGAGCGCAAACATCAGTTCCATCACAGTTTCGCCCGTTGCGAAATCGAGGCTGCCGGTCGGCTCGTCGGCTAGCAACACGGCCGGTTGCACGACGAAGGCGCGGGCGAGCGCGACTCGCTGCTGCTCACCGCCAGACAGCACTTTCGGGTAGTGCCGCAGGCGCTCGCCGAGGCCAACGCGCTGCAGCATCTCGGTCGCGAGCACGCGCGCATCGTTGCGGCCTTGCAACTCGAGCGGCAGCATCACGTTTTCGAGCGCATTCAGGTTGCCGAGCAACTGGAAACTCTGGAATACGAACCCCACCTTCGCAGCACGCACGGCGGCGCGCGCGTCTTCGTCGATCGTGAACAGGTCGGTGCCGGCGAGCTTGACGGTGCCGGTGGTCGGTGTGTCGAGCCCGGCGATGATGGCCAGCAAGGTGCTCTTGCCCGAACCGGACGCGCCGACGATCGCGGCCGACTGGCGCGGCGCCAGCGAAAAATCGATCTCATGGAGAATGGTCAGCGTGCCGGTGGAGTCCCGTACTCGCTTGGTCACGCGTTCTACAGCAATGATGGATTCAGACATGAATGACGGCGTGGTTCGGGGATCGCGACGAGAGTCTCGGCGCGAATGGTTAGCGCACTTTACCGCGCTTGCCTGTGCGGTCATCGTGACGTTGCCAGCGCCCGCACATGCGGAAGGGACGCCGGGGACGCAAGGCCCGCGCAAGGTCGGCGGCCCATTGATTCTTGTCATTGGCGACAGCCTATCGGCCGAATACGGCCTCCAGCGCGGCAGCGGCTGGGTCGCGTTGCTCGAAGCACGGCTGGCGCAGAAAAAGATCACGGCGAGCGTGATCAACGCCAGCATCAGCGGCGACACCACCTCGGGCGGCCGAACCCGTTTGCCGACGCTGCTCAAGCAACAAAAACCCGATGTGGTCGTGCTCGAACTGGGTGGCAACGACGCGTTGCGCGGCCTGCCGCTGCCGATGACCCGCGACAACATCGACGCGATGGCCAAGGCCGCGAAAGCGAGCGGCGCCAAGGTTGTGATCGCCGGCATGCGCTTGCCACCGAACTACGGCCGCCAATACGGCGAACAGTTCGCCGCGCTGTTCGCGAGCGTTGCGCAGGCAGAGAACGCGGCGCTGGTGCCGTTCCTGCTTAAAGGCGTGGCCGACGGTCCGAAGGCCGACTCGCTGTTCCAGCCCGACCGCATTCACCCGACCGCAGCGGCGCACCCGATCATTCTCGAGAACGTCTGGCCGGTGCTCGAGCCGCTGCTCAAGCGCTGACCCGCATTACTCAACGCGGTTCCCGAGGCTCGCGCGGATCACCGCGCTTCGGCTCGTCACCACGCGGTTCCGGGCGTTGTGGACGCGGCTGTTGTGCCTCTTGACGAGGCTCGGCGCGGGGTTGCGTTTGCGGTGGTTGCTGCGGCGCCTGCGACCGCTGCTGCTGCTGCGCCGCGGGCGCCACAGGGGCCGCTGCAGGGCGCTGTAACTCGGTCGGGCGCTGCGTTTCGGGGGGCCGCTGCGCTTCAGTCGGCCGCGCCATCGAAGGAACAGGTCGCTCGACGCGTGAGGGCTGAAGCTGCGGCGGCTGCACCGGCGTCGGAACCTGCACTTGTACAGGCGGCGAGGCCGGGCGCTGCTGGCGTCGGTCGTCCGTGCGTTGCTCATCACCGCAGCGACCATCGCCTCGCTCGTCGCCACGTTGCACCGGCTGCGCGCGCATCGTCGGCCGCTCCGGCAGCGGCGCGGGTGTCGGTGTGACCGCGGCCGGATTGGTGGTCGGTGTAATTGGTTGCTGAACCCCCGGCGCCGGCCGGGCGGAGCCGGTTGCAGCGCGATTGGGCTCCACCGGGCGGGCCGATTCGACAGCCGGTTGCGCGGGCAAACCGGGCGGGCGCTGAACCGGAGCGACTGCGCCACGATCAGGCTCGCGCCAGGGTTGCGGCCGGCCATCGCGGCCGCGGTCGGCTTCGGTTCGATCGCGCGGCGCGGCAGGCCGGTCACCGACGCCGGGTGCACGGTCGCGCGCATCCGGTCGCGCACCTGGAGGCAGTTGCACGGCACGCGGATCAGCATTGCGCGCCGGCATCGGCGGGATCGCGATTTGCGGCGCCAGCATCGCCGGCGCACGCGCTCGGTCGTTCGCATAGTCACGCACCCACGGCGCCTGCCGGAACTTCGCGGCTGCCGGTGCCACGGGCTGGCGTTCGGTGAATACGTTCGACGGCACGACCGTGATCGCGCGCGGAAACCGCCGGTTCTCGAAATCACGCGGTCCTTGCGGGTTGGCGAAAGCGTTGTTGATCACGGTCACGTTGGTGACGTTCGTGATATTGACGTTGCGTGCGTAGCGCGGGCTGACGCGGTAGCTCGGTACGTAGACCTCGCGCGGCGCGAGCGGGAACCAGCCGACCGGCCCGCCGCCGACCGTGACCGACAGGTTGCCGCGCGGCCCGCCGACCCACGCGACGAGCGCCGGCGCGTACACCGGCCGCGCCACGCGCGTGCCCGGCGTCCAGCACCAGTTGTTGCGCACATAGACCCAGCGACCGTAGTGGAACGGCGCAAAGCCCCAAGGGGCGTCGTCGACCCAGGTCCAGCCCCACGGCCGAACGAAGGCCCAGTGGCCCTGGCTGTAGGGCGCCCAGTCTGCAGCGACCGCCGTCGGGATCCAGACCGAGCCGTAGTCGGGGGTCTGCTCCCAACGGCCGTAGTTGTCGAGCTCCGCGCCGCCGGTCATCTCGGGTGACACATAACGCTCCGAGATGCTGGAGCCGATGCGGCGATCGCGCCCATTGCTCCATCCTGCGAACGCATCGTTGACCGGCGTCAACGTGCTGTACTGCGCGACACCACCGGAGTCGATCCAGAACTCGGCACGCTGGCCGGCGTTGACCGGCAGGCCGCTGTTCGGGCCTTCGTAGCGTGCCTCCCCAGCGTAGACCGTCACATCGCTCTTGCCGTTGTTGCGATCGAAGCGGTAGTTGCCGGTGCGCAGTGTGACGAAGCGGCCTTCGTCGGTCGTCACCTCGAGTTGACCGGCACCGGCCAGGTCGCGAACCTGTGCGATCGCGCTGCCGTCGTGCAAGTCGAGCACAACATGCTCGTCGTCGAGCCGAACGACCTCGATCTCGCTCGATCCGTCGATCCGCACGGTGGTCGAGCCGATCTGCAACTCGGCACGCGCACCGGCTTCGGTGGCCAGCCGGTCGCCGGTCGTCAGCGGTCGGTTGCGCGACGCGGCGACCCACTCGGTGCCGTCGGGGCTGTAAAGCCAAACCTGGCCGCTCGCCTCCGACAGCCGCGCGACACGGCCCGGCGGATCGACATCGACATCCTGCGCGTGCGCTACGCCTGTCAGCGCGACTGCCGCGAGCAGAAAGCTCTGCACCAGGGCGGCGAGTCTTTGTTGCATCGTCATCATCTGGAATCCTCCTGCGCAGCGAGGCACACGCGCGAGCGTGATGCTGCCTCTCCCCAACGCGAGCCATGACTCTCCGGACGACCGGCCGGCGTAGGAGATACGCTCGTTTACGTGCGCGCGCCCAGATCGATCGATCAATCGTCGTCGGCAGGGTCGAGCTCGGGAAACAGCACGCTGGTGTAGCCGAAGCGCGAGAAGTCACGCACCCGCATAGGGTAGAGCGTGCCGATCAGGTGATCGCACTCGTGCTGAACCACGCGGGCATGAAAACCGTCGGCCTCGCGGTCGATCGGCAGGCCATCGGCATCGAAGCCGGTGTAGCGGATGCGTGCAAATCGCGGCACGACACCGCGCAAGCCAGGCACCGAAAGGCAGCCTTCCCAGCCGTCCTCTTGCGTCTCACCGAGCGGCGTGATGGTCGGGTTGATCAGCACCGTTTCGGGCACCGGTGACGCATCGGGGTAGCGCTGGTTCTGCCGGAAGCCGAAGATTACAAGCTGCAGGTCGACGCCGATCTGCGGCGCGGCAAGGCCGGCGCCGTTGACCGAGTGCATGGTCTCGAACATGTCGTCGATCAGCGCGCGCAGCGCCGTCGTGCCGAAAGTTTCGACCGGTGGCGCGATGCGCAGCAGGCGCGGGTCGCCCATCTTCAAAATTTCTCGAATACCCATGGCATGATTTTAGCGTCTGGTCACGCCCACGAACCAGTTCTAGCCAGTTGCCAAGCCGGCTCGGGTGCCGACCAGCGCAGCGGTATCGCGCCACTGCGCCAGACCGCCGAGCGCACCTGCGCCTGAACCATAAACCGTGCACCGATGAACGATCGCAGCTCTGCGC
Organism: Rhizobacter sp.; assembly: GCA_031363645.1. Classification (GTDB taxonomy): domain Bacteria; phylum Pseudomonadota; class Gammaproteobacteria; order Burkholderiales; family Burkholderiaceae_C; genus LMDS01. Next base: position 22,839 of record JANLUW010000093.1, read on the forward strand.
CGTCGTCCGTGACCTCCGCGCGCCCGGTAAGTTGCAGGACGTCGCCACTGTCGTGGTCCACGAAAAGCAGCCCTGCATGCGGGTGCAAGATCAGATTGCCGAGCGTGTTGAAAAAGAAGTTGCCGGTGAACTCGGGCCAGCTCAGCACAGTCGCGCCATTGAGGTCTTCGACGCGCACGAAGCCCGGCTTGCCGCCACGGCGCGAAACGTCGACGCCGCCATTGCGCGCCTCGAGCGCCGATGCAGAAGCAGCGCTGGCGATGAACAGCGTGTCGGCGCCCTCCACGAGCGCGCGCGCCGGGGCGTCAAGCTGCGCACCGAGGTGTCGTGCGCTGGTCGGGCCGATTGCAACCTGCTGCGGCGTGCGCGCCTGAATGTACTGGGCGCAGTTGCCGAAGCACTGGTCGACCTCGACCTCGAAACCGCCCGAGCTGACCGCCGCGACACGCCCATTCATCCGGTTGCATCGGCGCGTCGCGGGCTCTAGGCCAAGCACGCCGACGGGCGCGCCGATCGCGAGGTGAGCAGCGAACGGGTCGTCCGGACTGGGCAACGTGTCGATGCGCAAATGGCGTGCGTCCGTCGCGCGCAAAAAAACAGGCTGTCCGATCAGCGCCGAAGCCCAGGGCCGTCCGGCGGCGTCGACGCTGTCGATGAGCAAGGTCGGCAACTGTGCAAAGAACGCTCGGTGCGGCTCTAGCATGTGTTCGTGAATCACCTTGTCGCCGATCTCGTCCAAGCGCTGGGCCACACCCATGCGCCAGTGGAGCGCGACTTCACCGGGGCGAAAAGTGCTGCCCATGCTCAGCCCGCGGCGAACGGTTCGACCATTGGGCAGCACAGAAAAACGGGGCGTAAGGAGTTCATGGCTTGGGCGATGGTTTTGATGCTGTGAGGATTACTCAGATCGAGCCGCGAACTGAATGACCGCAATTGACATTTCACCCCTGCACTATCTGTAATACCGAGATGGATCATCTGAGAAATTTGCGCGTCTTCATCGCGGTCGCCGATCGCCGCGGCTTCGCGCCAGCCGCACGCCACCTCTCGCTTTCTGCGCCCGCTGTCACACGCGCGGTCGCGGCACTCGAACGGCGCCTCGGAGCGTAACTTTTTAGACGCAGCACGCGCAGCGTTTGCCTCACCGAGATCAGCGAGCGCTTCCTCGACGATTGCCGCCGGCTCGTCGCCGAACTCGACGAGGCCGAGGCCGCCGCCGGCGGCGCGCACGCGGTGCCGCAAGGTCAACTCTCAACAACGGCTGCTTCGATGTTCGGGCGTTTGCATGTGGCGCCGATCGCGCTCGATTTCCTCTCGCTGCATCCACAGCTGAACCTGCGCAGCCACTTCGTTGATTGCGTCGTTCACCTGCTCGACGAAAACTTCGACGTGGCGGTGCGATTCGCACGGCTGGCCGATTCGGGACTCGCCGCGGTGCGCGTAGGCAGCGTGCGTGAAGTTGTCGTGGCGCTACCCGCTTACCTCGAAACGCATGGCGAGCCGAAGACGCCCGCCGACCTGCAGCACCACGTTGCGATCGGGTTCTCGCAAAGCGGCGCCGTCGGCGCGCCGTGGGAATTCCACCCACCCGGCGCGCCGCGTACAACTTTTCGCCAGCTTGCGCAGCCGCGCCTGCGCTTGGTCGCCAATGCCGTCGAAGTCGGCATCGACGCCGCGCTGCGCGGCCACGGGCTGGCACGCGCCTTGTCGTACCAGGTCGATGAGGCGGTGCGCGCTGGCAAGTTGCGCGTCGTGCTCGCGGCATTCGAGCCGGCGCAAATTCCAGTGCACGTGGTGTCGGTCGCCGGCCGCAAGGCGCCTGCGAAAGTGCGCGCGTTCATCGATTTCGCGGTCGAGCGGCAGCGGCGCTTGCCGGCGCTGACGAACGACTAGCCGAGCGCGGCGATCACTTCGGGCGGTGCCTGCACGAGCTCGATCAACACGCCCTCGCCGCCGATCGGGAATTCGGCCGTGCTCTTCGGGTGCACAAAGCAAATGTCGAAACCGGCCGCGCCTTTGCGTATCCCGCCCTGGGCAAAGCGCACGCCGTTCGCGACCAGCCACTCGACGGCTCTCGGCAGGTCGTCGATCCACAGACCGATGTGGTTCAGTGGCGTAGTGTGCACCGCCGGTTTTCCCGACGGGTCGATCGGCTCCATCAGGTCGACCTCGACCTTGTGCACGCCATGGCCGATCGCGCAGATGTCTTCGTCGACGTTCTCGCGTTCGGAGCGAAAGTTGCCGGTGACTTCGAGCCCGAGTTTCTCGACCCACAGCGTGCGCAGCGCGGCCTTGCTCGCTCCCCCGATCGCGATCTGTTGCACGCCGAGCACCTTGAAGGGCCTCGTTGTTGTCTTGTCGTTCATCACTGGAACTCTATGATCACCTGATCGACCGAAACACTTTCGCCCTTGACCGCTTTCACCACCGAGACGACACCGTCGTGCGCTGAGATCAAGATGTTCTCCATCTTCATCGCCTCGATCACCGCGAGCTTCTCACCGGCGCGCACGGCCTGACCCACCACAACCGCCACGTCGACGAGCAAGCCCGGCATCGGCGACAGCAGGAACTTCGACAAATCGGGTGGCGCCTTGAACGGCATCAGCGCGTTGAGTTGCGCGGTGCGCGGCGACAGCACGCGCACCTCCACCTGCGCACCGTGGTGCGTGATGCGATACGCCAGCATCAGCCGTTCGATCTGCGCGCAAAACGGCTTGCCGTTCAACTCGCCGTGCATCGCGGTGTCGCGCAGCGGGCGCGCGAAGCGGATCGGGTATGCGCGGCCCGCGACGGTCACGTCGAACACATCGCCCGCGACCGACACGCTCGCCGGCATCTCGTGCCGCGTGCCGTCGGCATCGATTTGCACGACGATGTAGTCGTCGCCCACCTTCAACTCATGCCCGGGCAATTGCCCGCTGATGCCGGCCGAGCGCGCAAGCACACGGCGGTTCGTCGCGACCGCGAGCGCAAGCAAAAAATTCGGGTCGTCGTGCTTGACGGAAGCCCGCGTGAAGCCCTTCGGGTAGTTCTCGGCGATGAAGCCGGTGTTGAAGTCGCCGGCCACGAACTTCGGGTGCGCCAGCAGCGCTGCCTGGAACGGGATGTTGCTGGAGATGCCCTGAATCACGAACGCGTCGAGCGCATCGCGCATCTTCGCGATCGCGTCCGCGCGATCGGTGCCGTAGGCGATCAGCTTGCAGATCATCGAGTCGTAGTACATCGGAATCTCACCGCCTTCGTAGACGCCGGTGTCAACACGTACGCCGCCTTCCGAGGGAACGGGCAAGGATGCCATCATCGTCTGCACCGGCGGCGCGAACGCCACCAGCCTGCCGGTGCTCGGCAAAAAACTGCGCAACGGATCTTCGGCGTTGATGCGGCACTCGATCGCCCAACCCTTACGCGGAATCTGAGCTTGCGTGAACGCCAGCGGCTCGCCCGCCGCGACGCGAATCATCTGCTCCACCAAATCGAGCCCGGTGATGCACTCGGTCACCGGGTGCTCGACCTGCAGCCGCGTGTTCATCTCGAGAAAGTAGAAACTTTGGTCCTTGCCGACGACGAACTCGACCGTGCCCGCGCTCTGGTAATTAACTGCCTGCGCCAGCTGCACCGCCTGCTCGCCCATCGCCTTGCGCGTGGCCTCGCTGATAAACGGCGACGGCGCCTCCTCGATCACCTTTTGGTGCCGACGCTGGATCGAGCACTCGCGCTCGTGCAGGTAGACGCAGTGGCCGTGCGCATCGCCGAGGACCTGGATTTCGATGTGGCGCGGCTCTTCGACGAACTTCTCGATGAACACGCGGTCGTCGCCGAAGCTGTTGCGCGCCTCGTTGCGGCACGAGGTGAAGCCCTCGAACGCCTCCCTGTCGTCGAACGCGACGCGCAAGCCCTTGCCGCCGCCGCCGGCCGAAGCCTTGATCATCACCGGGTAGCCGATGCCCTGTGCGATCGCTACCGCGTGCTCGGCCGTGTCGATCGCCGCGTTGTGGCCCGGAATGGTGTTGACCTTGGCGGCCCCCGCGAGCTTCTTCGATTCGATCTTGTCGCCCATCGCGGCGATCGATTGGTGCTTCGGGCCGATGAAGACGATGCCTTCTTCTTCGACCTTGCGCGCAAATTCCGCGTTCTCGCTGAGAAAGCCGTAGCCGGGGTGCACGGCTTGCGCGCCGGTCTGCTTGCACGCCGCAATAATTTTGTCCATCACGAGGTACGACTCACGGCTCGGCGCCGGGCCGATGAACACGGCTTCGTCGGCGAGCTCGACATGAAGCGCATCTCGGTCGGCTTCGGAGTAAACGGCGACGGTCGCGATGCCCATCTTCTTCGCGGTCTTGATGACCCGGCAGGCAATCTCGCCGCGGTTGGCGATCAGGATTTTGGTGAACATGTTCTTGTTTTGCCGAGGGCTCACAAAGGAATGTTGCCGTGCTTGCGCCAAGGGTCGTCGACCTTCTTGTCGCGCAGCATCACGAGGGAGCGGCAGATGCGCCTGCGGGTTTCGTGCGGCTGGATCACGTCGTCGATGTAGCCACGTGCACTGGCCACAAACGGGTTCGCGAACTTTGTCTTGTACTCGGCCTCGCGCGCGGCGAGTTTCACTGGATCGCCTTTCTCTTCGCGGAAGATGATCTCGACGGCGCCCTTCGCGCCCATCACCGCGATCTCGGCGTTCGGCCATGCGAAGTTGACATCGCCACGCAGGTGCTTGGAGCTCATCACGTCGTACGCGCCGCCGTAGGCCTTGCGTGTGATCACGGTGATCTTGGGCACCGTGCACTCGGCATACGCATACAGCAGCTTCGCGCCGTGCTTGATGATGCCGCCGTACTCCTGCGCGGTGCCGGGCATGAAGCCGGGCACGTCGACGAAGGTCAGCACCGGAATGTTGAATGCATCGCAAAAACGCACGAAACGTGCGGCCTTGATGCTGCTCTTGATGTCCAGGCAACCCGCGAGCACCAGCGGCTGGTTCGCAACGATGCCCACCGCCTGGCCGTCCATCCGGCCGAAGCCGATCACGATGTTCTTGGCGTAGTCGGGCTGCAGCTCGAAGAAGTCGCCGTCGTCGACGGTTTTGCCGATCAGCTCCTTCATGTCGTAGGGCTTGTTCGGGTTGTCGGGCACGAGCGTGTCTAGCGAAAGGTCGCTGCGATCGGCCGGGTCGATGCTCGGGCGCACAGGCGCCTTCTCGCGATTGTTCAGCGGCAGGTAGTTGAAGAAGCGGCGCAGCATCGCAAGCGCGTCGACATCGTTGTCGAACGCGAGGTCGGCCACGCCGCTCTTGGTGGTGTGCGCCGACGCTCCGCCGAGGTCTTCGGCCGTCACCTCTTCGTGCGTCACGGTCTTCACCACCTCGGGGCCGGTGACGAACATGTAGGAGCTGTCGCGCACCATGAAGATGAAGTCGGTCATGGCCGGTGAATACACGGCACCGCCTGCGCACGGGCCCATGATCATGCTGATCTGCGGGACCACGCCCGAGGCCATGACGTTGCGCTGGAACACCTCGGCGTAACCACCGAGCGAGGCCACACCTTCCTGGATGCGCGCGCCACCGGAATCGTTTAAGCCGATTACCGGCGCGCCGACCTTCATCGCTTGGTCCATCACCTTGCAGATCTTCTCGGCATGGGCTTCGGAAAGCGCGCCGCCGAACACCGTGAAGTCTTGGCTGAACACGAACACGAGGCGGCCGTTGATCATGCCGTAGCCGGTGACGACGCCGTCGCCGGGCGGCCGGTTGTCTTGCATGCCGAAATCGTGATTGCGGTGCTCGACGAACATGTCCCATTCTTCGAACGTGCCTTCGTCGAGCAACAACTCAAGCCGCTCGCGCGCCGTCAGCTTGCCTTTGCCGTGCTGCGCGGCGATCCGCTTTTCGCCGCCGCCGAGCCGGGCGCGGGCGCGCTTGGCTTCGAGCTGCTGGAGGATGTCGTGCATGTGTGGTCTACCTCGGTGCTTGTTCGAACAGGTTGAGCAAGTGGCGCGCCGCCGATGAGGGCGCAACGCGCGCCTCGGTCACGTCGCGCACGGTCGCTGGCAGCGCATTGCGCACCGCCGTGTGGTGACGAAAGTCGGCATGCAGGCGGGCGTGGACGATGTCCCACATCCACGCCAGCGACTGCGTTTTGCGGCGCGCATCGAACTCACCGCTGGCGCGGCGCTTCGCATGAAATTCTTCGACGGCCGACCAGAACGTGTCGACACCCTGGCCCTTCAACGCGCTGAGCTGGATCACACGCGTGACCCACTGCTCCGGCGCGGCATGCGCGCCGAACATGCGCAGCGATCCGCTGATGTGCGCCTCGGCGCGCATCGCCGCGTCGGGGTCGATGTCGGCTTTGTTGATGACGACCAGATCGGCGAGCTCCATCACGCCCTTCTTGATCGCCTGCAAGTCGTCCCCGGCGTTGGGCAACTGCATCAGCACGAACATGTCGGTCATGCACGCCACCGCAGTTTCGCTCTGGCCGACGCCGACGGTCTCGACGATGACCACGTCGTAGCCGGCCGCTTCGCAGACCAGCATCGCCTCGCGCGTTTTTTCGGCCACGCCGCCCAGCGTGCCGGAGGCCGGACTCGGCCGGATGTAGGCCGCCTCGTTCACCGAGAGCCGTTCCATCCGCGTCTTGTCGCCGAGGATCGATCCGCCGGAGATGCTTGACGACGGGTCGATCGCGAGCACCGCGACGCGATGGCCCTTTGCAATCAGCGCGAGGCCGAGCGCCTCGATGAAAGTCGACTTGCCGACGCCGGGTACGCCGGAGATGCCGAGCCGCATCGCGTTGCCGGTGCGGGGTAACACGGCATTGAGCAGTTCATCGGCGCGAGCACGGTGATCGGCACGCGTCGATTCGAGCAGCGTGATCGACTTCGCGAGGGCGCGGCGGTTGCCTTGCAGGGCGGTAAGAAGCCGGATATTTTGAGCGTCGAATAGCAGCGCTTCGACAGGCTCAGGACGAGCGGGATTGGGGGCAGGGTTGGAGGCCGGATTCGGGTCGGGGTCGAAACCAGGGTCAAAACCAACTCTGGCCCCTTCAATTCGTTCAGGCGGAGCCTGTCGAAGCCCTCCCGATTGCGCCAGCATCTTCACCCGTTCCCAATCGCCCGCAATCAATGCCTTCTTCTCCTCTCGACTCCACCCCTTGATCTGCAATTCCGAGGCAAGCGCCTCTTCACGCGTTGCCGTCTCTTGAGCCCATGCCAGCTCGACCGGCAGACGCTCGCGCGTGTAGCCCTCGAACTCTCCGCTCCGATGTTGCGCCACACGCCGCTCGAGATCGTCTGTGTGCCCGACGTAAAAACTTCCGTCCGCACAACGCAGCAGGTACACCAAGAAAGGCTTCAAGGTCGCACTCGGCGTCAAACGCTTGAGCCAATCGCCTTGCGAATCTGCTCCAGCACATCCTTCGCGCTCGCCGGGATCGGCGTGCCCGGCCCGTAAATGCCCTTCACACCGGCCTCGTACAGCATCTCGTAGTCCTGCCGCGGGATCACGCCGCCGACGAATACGATGATGTCGTCGGCGCCCTGCTTCTTGAGCGATTCGATGATCGCCGGCACGAGCGTCTTGTGACCCGCCGCGAGCGTGCTGACGCCGACCGCGTGAACGTCGTTTTCGATCGCCTGGCGGGCGCATTCATCGGCGGTCTGGAACAGCGGGCCCATGTCGACGTCGAAGCCGAGATCGGCAAACGCGGTCGCGACGACCTTCGCGCCGCGGTCGTGGCCGTCTTGCCCGAGCTTGGCGATCATCACGCGCGGGCGGCGGCCCTGGTCTTCGGCGAACTGCGCGATTTCGGCTTTGAGTTTGTCCCAGCCTTCGGCGCTGTCGTAGGCCGCGGCGTAGACGCCGGTCACCTTCTGCGTGTCGGCGCGGTGACGGCCCCAAACTTTTTCGAGCGCGTCGCAAACTTCGCCAACGGTCGCACGCAGCCGCACGGCCTTGATCGACAGATCGAGCAGGTTGCCCTCACCCGTTTCGGCGCACGCGGTCAGCGCGTCGAGCGCGGCGTGGGTCTTGGCCGTGTCGCGGCCCGCGCGCACTTGCGTCAAACGTGCGATCTGGCTGTCGCGCACCATGCTGCCGTCGATGTTCAACGTCTCGATCGTGTCTTCGCGTTGAAGCTTGTATTTGTTGACGCCGACGATCACGTCTTTGCCGGAATCGATGCGCGCCTGTTTCTCTGCGGCACTCGCCTCGATCTTCAACTTGGCCCAGCCACTGTCGACCGCCTTCACCATGCCGCCCAACGCATCGACTTCTTCGATGATCTTCCAAGCCGCGTCCGCCATGTCCTGCGTGAGCTTTTCCATCATGTAGCTGCCGGCCCACGGGTCGACCACGCTGGTGATGTGGGTCTCTTCCTGGATGATGAGCTGCGTGTTGCGTGCGATGCGCGCGCTGAACTCGGTCGGCAGCGCGATGGCCTCATCGAGCGCATTCGTGTGCAGCGACTGCGTGCCGCCGAACACCGCGGCCATCGCCTCGATCGTGGTCCGCACGACGTTGTTGTACGGGTCTTGTTCGGTCAGGCTCCAGCCCGAGGTCTGGCAATGCGTGCGCAGCATCAGGCTCTTCGGGTTTTTCGCATCGAACGCCGTCATGATCTTCCACCACAGCAGCCGCGCCGCGCGCATCTTGGCCACCTCAAGATAGAAGTTCATTCCGATCGCCCAGAAGAAGCTCAGGCGCCCGGCGAACTCGTCGATATCGAGGCCCTTGGCGAGCGCCGCCTTCACGTACTCGCGGCCGTCGGCGAGCGTGAACGCGAGTTCGAGCGCCTGGTTCGCGCCAGCCTCCTGCATGTGGTAACCCGAAATCGAGATCGAATTGAACTTCGGCATGTTCTGTGCCGTGTAATGAATGATGTCGCCGATCGCGCGCATGCTCGGCTCGGGCGGAAAGATGTAGGTGTTACGAACCATGAACTCCTTCAGGATGTCGTTCTGGATCGTTCCGCTCAGCTTGTCTTGCGACACGCCCTGCTCTTCGGCCGCGACGATGTAGCCGGCGAGCACCGGCAGCACCGCGCCGTTCATCGTCATGCTCACGCTGACCTTGTCGAGCGGTATCTGGTCGAACAGGATCTTCATGTCCTCGACCGAATCGATCGCCACGCCCGCCTTGCCCACATCGCCGGTCACGCGCGGGTGGTCGCTGTCGTAGCCACGGTGCGTGGCCAAGTCGAACGCCACGCTCACGCCTTGCGCGCCGGCGGCCAGCGCCTTGCGATAGAAGTCGTTCGAGGCTTCGGCGGTCGAGAAACCGGCGTACTGGCGGATGGTCCAGGGGCGCACCGCGTACATCGTGGCCTGCGGGCCGCGCACATACGGCGCGAAACCGGGCAAGGTATCGGTGTACTGCAGGCCCTTCAGGTCGGCCGCCGTGTAGAGCGGCTTCACACGGATGCCTTCGGGGGTGACCCAATCGAGCGCGCTCACGTCGCCACCGGGCGCCGATTTCGCGGCCGATCTGGCCCAGGCGGCGATCTGCGCCGAGTTCGGCAAGTTGGAATCAGGCATGTGCTCTCCGAGTCGTTCGCTTGTCGATCGGGCTACTTTCCCACAGACCCGATGGGCTGTGCTGGACGCCACGAAGCCGAACATTCATAATTCAAAATTGCATTATATCGACAGACTGCCGCTTTGAGTGCCTTACGACCACCTGCCGTTTCGTTAGCCGCCAGCCGCCCGAACGGCGGCCGCCTCGCCGATCGCGCGCTCTACGAGCAAGTGGCTGAACGCCTGCGGATCGGCATCCTCGCACACACGATGGCGCCCGGCAGCTGGATCGACGAGCA
>JANLUW010000099.1:0-4996 GCA_031363645.1 Rhizobacter sp.
GGTTTTCATGATCACCGTTTCAAGCCATTTTTACCGGGGCGGATGTCCGCGATGCTGAGCCAGCCGCCGCGCCCGCGCACGCTGATCGACGCCACCGAAGCCACCGTCTCGTCACCGAGCGGCGCTTGCCCATCGGTGCTCGACGCCGCTGCCCTCGCGCGGCTGACCGAACTCGACCCCAAGGGCGAAAGCCGGTTGCTCGAGCGGGTGATGCAGGCCTTTCAAAGCTCGCTCGCGCGCTTGCGGCCGCAACTCGAGGCCGCCAGACGCGACGGCGACCGAGCTGCGATCCGGATGGTTGTGCACACGGTCAAGTCGTCGTCGGCCAGCATCGGTGCGACCCTCGTTTCGCAGCTGTGCGGCCAAATCGAAACCGCGATCCGCGATGGTGCCGATGCCGATGCCGATGCCGATGCCGATCTGAACGCTTCGCTGACTGCCCTCAACCATGCGTTCGACGCCGCTTCAGGCGCAATCGACGCGCTGTTGAAAGCCCGCGCGTGAACGCCCGCCCGACCACCGCCGAAGACGACCTGCCCGCGCAGCCGAAGGTGCTTCTGGTCGACGACGACGAGGTCAACCTGCTGCTCACGTCGATCGCGCTACGCGAGCGCGGCTTCGCGATCACCGAGGCCAGCAGCGGCGAGCAGGCGATCGCGATTTTGGCCGACTGGTTGCCCGATGTCGTCGTGCTCGACGCGGTGATGCCCGGCCTGGACGGCTTCGAAACCTGCCGCGAACTGCGCGTGCTGCCCGGCTTCGAATCGCTTCCCGTGCTGATGCTGACCGGCCTCGACGACGACGCCTCGATCACGCGCGCCTACGAAGCCGGCGCGACCGATTTTTTTGTCAAGTCCACGCAGTGGAGCCTGCTCGCCGGGCGCCTGCGATATCTGTTGCGCGCCTCGCGCACCCGTGCCGAACTCGAGCGCAGCAAGTCACGTCTCGCGCGTGCGCAAGACCTCGCGCGCATGGGCAGTTTCGACTGGCGCCGTGGCCACGGCGGGCCGGTGTTCTCGGTCGAGGGGCTGCGCGTGTTCGGCCTTGGCCCGAACGACGAGCTCGCGTTTCGTCCGCTGCTGCGCATGTTGTCGCAAGACGATCGCGAAGGGCTTGTGCTGGTGCTGCACGAAGTGATGAAGCACAGCACCGTGCTCGCAACCGACATTCCCACCACCTTGCGTGACGGCCGCGCCCGCATCGTTCACGTCGAGGCCGAACCGGAGTTCAACGAGCACGGTAACCTGACCGGCTACAGCGGCATCGTGCAGGACGTGACCGATCGCCGCCTGGCCGAAGACAAGATCCGCCACCTCGCGAACTTCGACGTGCTGACCGGCTTGCCCAATCGTCGCCAACTGATCTGGCGTGCCGAGCGCGCGCTCGAACACGGCCGGCGCCTGAACCATCAAGTGGCGCTGCTGCTGATCGACCTCGACCGCTTCAAGATCATCAACGACACGCTCGGCCACGGTGCCGGCGACGAGTTGCTGATGGAGGTGGCGCGGCGCTTGCGGTCGTGCGTGCGCCACTCCGACCAGGTCACCGAGAGCTCGATCGAATCGCTCGGCTCGCGCTCGCACCGCTCGCTCGAAGCCGTCGGCCGCCTGGGCGGCGACGAGTTCGTCGCGCTGCTGCCCGAGGTGGCCGACGAGCGCGACGCCGAACGCGTCGCCTCGCGCATCCTCGACCTGATGCGCGAGCCGATCTTCGTCGGCGGGCAGGAGTGCTTCGTCACTGCCAGCGTCGGTATCGCGCTCTACCCGCGCGATGGCCTCTCGGTCGCCGACCTGATGCGCAACTCCGACGTGGCGATGTACTCGGTCAAGTCGGCCGGGCGCAATTCGGCATCGCTGTATCGCCCGGCGCTTGCCGGCCAGGGGCGCGAGAAACTCGAACTCGAAAGCGCGTTGCACAAGGCGATCGAACGCGACGAACTGGTGCTGCACTACCAGCCCAAGGTCGACGTGCGCGGCGCCAAGATGGTGGGTGCCGAGGCGCTGATGCGCTGGCGCCGCAACGGTGTACTCGTGCCGCCGCTCGAGTTCATCCCGCTTGCCGAAGAAACCGGTTTGATCGTGCCGATGAGCGAGTGGGCGATCCGAGAGGCGGCGCGCCAGGCGCGCATTTGGCAAGACAGCTTCGGTTTCGCCGATTCGATCGCCGTGAACCTGCCGAACCGGATGTTCGAGCGCACCGACCTGGTCGAGTACATCCACAACGCGGTCACGCAGTACGGCGTGCCGCACCACGCGATCGAGCTCGAGATCACTGAGACGGGTTTGATGAAAGACCTGCAGAACGTGATCCCGTCACTGCACCGGCTCAACGAGATCGGCGTCGAGATCTCGATCGACGATTTCGGCACCGGGTACTCGTCGCTCGCGTATCTGACGACGCTGCCGATCAGCGAGCTCAAGATCGATCGCAGCTTCGTGCGCGACCTGGGCATGACGCCGCAGAGCTCGGCCGTCGTTACCGCGATCATCGCGCTGGCGCGTTCGCTCGGGCTGCGCGTGATCGCGGAAGGCGTCGAGAACCTGCGCCAGATGGAGGTGCTGCACCGCCTCGGCTGCGGCGTGATGCAGGGGTTTCTGTTCAGTCGGCCGCAACCACCCGAAGACATCGAGAAGTGGCTGCAGCAGACGATCCTGCCGCGCAAGGCGCCGTGGATCGGTAAGGCCGGCACGGCAGACAGCGGCGAGATGGGTGAAGTGCTGAAATTTGCCGATGGCCGCGACCCTGCGCGCAGCAAGCCGGAGGTCTGACCGCATGGAGGCGACCCGACCCGCCGCGCTGAGCCCGACATCCAGCGCCGAACCCGACAACGGCCCGGCGATCGCGGGGCTGATCGAGCGCATCGTGCGCGGCATCGAACGCGGCAGCCGCGGCTGGACCATGGCACGCAAGAAAGACAGCCTGCAACGCGTGCTCACCGGTAGCCGCAGCGACGCCAAGCGCCTGCAGCAACGGCTCACACAACTCGTCGCGAGCTGGGACTCCGATGCCGGCGAGGCCGAAGTGGCTGCGCCCGTCGTCGGCGAAGAAACCGTCTTCGCTGCATTGCCGGCCGAGACCATCACCGCCGCACTCGACGCGCCTGCGCCGCTGGCCTGGGGCCGTGCGGTCGATGCGCTCGGCGGCACCGTGCAGCTCGCGCTGCCGCCGCAAGACGATGCGCCGCACGCGCTCACCGCCGCGCTCGCCGCGCTGACCGACCGCTTCGGCAGTGAAGGCGCCACGCCGACGCTGATCGACGAGCTCGAAGCGCTGTGCGCCCGCGCGGCGCCGGTGCTGCAGCACCGCCACCACCTGCACGATCAGCTCAAGGTCTTGTGCGCCGAGTTGACGGCGAGCCTGACCGATCTGGCCGAAAACGACAGCTGGGCCAGGGGCCAGTGCGAGGCGATGCAGGTCAAGATCGACGAAGGGCTTTCGGCACGCGGCATCCGTGCCGTCAGCGAGTTGCTGCGCGACACGCGAGCGCGCCAAGGCCAGTTGCGTGACGAGCGCGCGCGCGCCCGCGACTCGCTGAAGGGCTTGATCAACCGCATGCTCAGCGAGCTCGACGAACTCGGTTCGCAAACCGGCAACTTTCACGACAGCGTCGGCCGGTATGCCGACGTGATCGAAAAAGCCGACTCGCTCGAAAGCCTGACCGGCGTGGTGCGCGAGATGGTCGAAGAAAGCCGCACCGTGCAGGCCCTGGTGCAGCAGACCCAGGCGCGGCTGCAGGCCGAACACGGCAAGGCGCAGGGGCTCGCGCAACGCGTCAACGAACTCGAGTCGGAGATGCAGCGGTTGTCGAGCGAAGTGTCGACCGACCAGTTGACGCAAATCGCGAACCGCCGTGGCCTGCTACAGGCGTTCGACGCCGAACGCGCGCGCCTCGAGCGCGCCGCCACGCCGCTGTCGGTCGGCCTGCTCGACATCGACAACTTCAAGCGCTTGAACGACGAACTCGGCCATGCCGCCGGCGACGAAGCGCTCAAGTCGCTCGCGGCAGTCGTCAGCAAAACCTTGCGGCCGACCGACCACGTGGCGCGCTACGGCGGTGAGGAGTTTGTGGTCTTGCTGCCCGACACCCCGGTCGACGAGGGCCAGCTGATTTTGACGCGGCTGCAGCGCACGCTGACCGGCGGTCTGTTCATGCACGAGCACAAGCAGGTGTTCGTGACCTTCTCGGCCGGCGTCACCGCGTACCGGCCTGGCGAGCGCATCGAAGACGCGCTCGAGCGCGCCGATCAGGGCCTGTACGAAGCCAAGCGCACCGGCAAAAACCGCACTTGCCTCGGCTGAGGCTGCGTTTGCGTTTGCGTCTGCGTTTCAGCAACCCTTGAGGTTTGCCGGGCCCGCGCCACTGCTCACCATTGCCAGCACCGCGCCGACTGCTTCGCGGTCGCTCAGCCGCTGGCGTTTGGCCAGCGCACTGGCTTGGGCCGCATGCGACTCCAGCGTGGTTTTGGTCGACAAACCGCTGCAGGCCAGCAGGTACACGATATGTCGCGAGGTGCCGAGCGTGGCGCCGCTGGTCGAGGCGACCCGCGGCCCCATCGCCATCAGGTCGTCGTAAGTCATGCCGATGCGCGGCGCGACTTCGCTGAGGTGCTTGGTCGCGGTGCGGCCCGCGAAGAAAACGACGATGAAAGCCACCGCCAAGCCGAGCCCGACGATCGTGGCGATGTACTTGGCCATGCCTGCTGCCCTGCGTTGAAGTTGTGGGATCGGTGCCCATGTGGGCTGTCGCGGATCGTACAGGCGCAGCGCCGACCGCGTCCACTGCGACAATGGCGGCGTTGCATCGCACGAGGCGCCCATGACCCAGATCTTGCTGCTCAACGGACCCAATTTGAATCTGCTCGGCACGCGCGAGCCGCAGCTTTACGGGCACGAGACGCTGGCCGATGTCGAGGCGCGGGCCAAGCAGATCGGCGGGGAGCGCGGCGCACTCGTCGAATGCTTTCAAAGCAACCACGAAGGCGCGTTGATCGACCGC